>QHTB01000148.1 GCA_003220615.1 Candidatus Rokuibacteriota bacterium | reverse complement strand
CCAGCCGGGGTTCCACGCCCACGGCGCCGGGCCTCGCGTGAGCACGTGCCAGAGCCGATAGACCTGGCCGGGATGGTCGTCGAACGCGGGGAGTGCGAATCCGAACGCCGAAGCGCCGAAGCCGAGGCCATACGCCAGGAGCAACGCGAGCGGGACGAGGCGGCTCCGCGCCACGGCGACGGATGATACTTCAGTTGCACGATCGACGCGTTCGTCGAA
>QHTB01000149.1 GCA_003220615.1 Candidatus Rokuibacteriota bacterium | reverse complement strand
TTACCATCGATGATGACCGTGGAGGTCGAGGGCGGCAGATTGTTCGGGTCGACGATCAGCAACCCGCCCTGGCAAAAAGTGGGGCCGCCGAACGTGCAGCCCGTGGGATTGTTAGCGATCTGCGGGATCGACGTATAAAAGCGCCGCGTGCGCGGTTCCCAGACCGGCTGCTCGATCGACAGTCCCGGGCCCGCCGGGACGATCGCGTTGTCGACCTGGATCCGGGCGATGATGCTGGTCGCGCTCGTGCCGGCATCGCCATTGGCCCTGAACAGGGTCCCGAAGGGCGGATCCTCGGCGTTGTTCGCGGCGAGCAGCAACGTGCCCTCGGTATTCAACGCCATCTCGTCGACTCGCGTGGTGCCCCCGGTCTTGATCGTCTGCTTGATGGCGGAGGCGTTGGGCGCATTGAGGTCGATCACCTTGAGCGTGCTGTCACCGTCACCGGCATAGAGCCACCGGTTATGCGACGTGACGCCATCGGGTCCCGAGATATTATTGTTCACGGCGCCGGTCGTCGGGTTGTTCCTGATGCCGACGAAGCCACCGATCAACCGCTTGAACGTGAGGTGATGGGTGTCGATGACCACGATGCCCGCGTTCGTGCGTTCAGCGAGATAGTATTCGGCGCGATCCGGATTGACCCAGCTGATGTCGAACGACCTGATCGGGTTGCCGGGAATTTGGACCGCGGTCAGGCATCTGGTTTGCGTATTGGTCGGTGCCCCTGGACCGGTGCACTGAGCGAGCGCGGCGCTGGTCGTTGCCAGCAACACGGCGAACAGCACTAGCGTGAAAACCGACGCGAGCATTGTCGCTTTTGAACATCCCCTGAGCTTTGGCATCCTCGAGATCCGCATCATTGCAGGTCTCCTCGTTGCAAACCGACATTGTGAAAGCTGCATGTCGTCTTCGCGTCTCACGGCCGGCGCCGACTGCCCGAGACTCAGCCGAGGCTGCCGATGGTCAGATGACGAGCGGGACCACACCGCAGACGAAGAGCTTCGCGTCGTTCGTCCTGCGGCGTGCTCCTATCAGGCGGGCGGGGCGCGGGGAGTGCCGGGCTCGTAGGCCCGTGTGGTCACGGCCCGGGTCGGGCGCTCCGGGGCAACGTCTGACACCGTCTCGAACGAAGGCAGCGGTGCCGGATCGTCGGCGTCGAGGAGATGGAGGTTCGACGTCAGGAACAGGATGACG
This sequence comes from Candidatus Rokuibacteriota bacterium, assembly GCA_003220615.1. Lineage (GTDB taxonomy): Bacteria > Methylomirabilota > Methylomirabilia > Rokubacteriales > CSP1-6 > 40CM-68-15. The sequence goes on along the minus strand of QHTB01000149.1, from coordinate 116,820 downwards.
TCGTCGAAGTCGCCGTTGTCCCAGAACCCGGGGTTGCTGGGATCGATCGGGCTTCCGTGCGCGAGCGGCATCAGGACGATCAAGACGGTCCCGAGGACGCACGCGAGAATCTTCACGGCGGGGCACGATACTCCTCGGCGGTGATGTTTACAACCGCGTGGCGGCCGCTGGCTCGCACTTCCATCCTTCCAGGTTTTGCACTAAGGTGAGGACGTGATCGAGCGGTACACGCGTCCAGGCATGGGGCGGATCTGGGGCGAGGAGGCGAAGTACACGGCCTGGCTGCGTGTCGAGCTCGCGGTGTGCGAGGCCTACGCGCGCCGTGGGCGCATCCCGGCCGACGCCCTGGCTCGCATCCGGCAGAAGTCCCGCGTCGACATCCGCCGCATCCTCGAGATCCAGGACCGCGTGAAGCACGAGATGATCGCGCTGCTCACCAGCCTGGAGGAGCAGCTGGGCACCGACTCGCGCTTCGTCCACATCGGGCTGACGGCCAACGACGTGTGGGACACCGCGCTGGCCGTGCAGCTTCGTGACGCCGCCGACCTGTTGATCGCCGGGCAAGAGCGGTTGCGGGCGGCGCTCGGCGACCTCGCCCGCCGCCACAAGGACACGTTGATCGTCGGCCGCACGCACGGGGTCCACGCCGAGCCCACCACGTTCGGCCTGAAGGTTGCGGTGTGGTACGTGGAAGCCGGGCGCAACCTCGAGCGGTTGCGCCGGGCCCGCGACGTGGTGGCCGTCGGCAAGCTGTCGGGCGCCGTCGGGAACTTCGCTCACGTCGATCCCGACATCGAGGACGAGGTGTGCCGCGAGCTCGGGCTCGAGCCGGCGCCGGTGTCGACGCAGGTCGTCCAGCGCGACCGTCACGCCGAGTTCTGCACGACACTGGCCATCGCCGCCGCCTCGCTGGAGAAGATCGCGCTGGAGGTGCGGGGGCTGCAGCGCACCGAGGTGCTGGAAGCCCAGGAGCCGTTCGCCGAGGGTCAGAAGGGCTCGAGCTCCATGCCGCACAAGCGCAATCCGGAGCTCAGCGAGCGCATCTGCGGCCTCAGCCGCGTCATCAGGTCCAACGCACAGGCCGCCCTCGAGAACGTGGCCCTCTGGCACGAGCGTGACATCAGTCACTCGTCGGTCGAGCGCGTCATCCTGCCCGATTCAACGATCCTGCTCGACTACCTGCTCGATCTCACCGCCTTCATCCTCGAGGGGCTCGACGTGGACCCCGCCCGCATGGCCGAGAACCTCGACAAGAGCTACGGCCTCGTCTATTCCCAGCGCGTGCTGCTCAAGCTGACCGACGCCGGCCTGGCCCGGCAGGTCGCCTACGAGATCGTGCAGCGGAACGCGATGCGGGCCTGGCGGGAGCGGCGCTCGTTCCTGGATCTCCTGGCCGCGGAGCCCGAGGTGAGCGGGCGTCTGACCGCCGACGAGCTCAAGGCCTGCTTCGATCCCGCGTGGTACCTGCGCCACGTCGATGCCATCTTCAAGCGGATCGGACTCCTCTAATCCGGCACGAGTCGAAATCCACCGCGAGGAACGAAATGGCGAAGAAAGCGACTCCGAACGTCGAGCAACGGGAGAAGCTCTACGAAGGCAAGGCCAAGATCGTCTTTGCCACGAACCAGCCCGGCTACATCGTCCAGTACTTCAAGGACGACGCCACCGCCTTCAACGCCCTCAAGCGCGGGACCATCGTGGGCAAGGGGGTCGTCAACAACCAGATGTCGGCCGCGCTGTTCACGGTGCTCGGCAAAAAGGGCGTCCCCACGCACTACGTGGCGACGCTGTCCGAGCGCGAGATGCTGTGCCGGCGCCTCGACATCATCAAGATCGAGACGATCGTCAGGAACGTGGTGGCGGGCAGCCTGCAGAAGCGCACGGGGCTGGCCGAGGGCACCCGGGTCACCCCGCCGATCGTCGAGCTCTACTACAAGTCCGATCCGCTCGGCGACCCGATGATCAACGACGAGCACGTGCGGATGATGAAGCTCGCCACGCCGACCGAGCTCAGCTGGCTCAAGCGGACGGCGCTCAAGGTCAACAGCGTGCTGGTGCCCCACCTGAAAAAGCGCGGGCTCGTGCTCGTCGACTTCAAGCTCGAGTTCGGTCGGGCTGGCCGCGCGCTCTTCCTGGGCGACGAGATCTCGCCCGACACCTGCCGGCTGTGGGACGCCGAGACCGAGACGAAGCTCGACAAGGACCGCTTCCGCCAGGATCTCGGCGGCGTCGAGGAGGCGTATCAGGAAGTCTACCGGCGCCTCGTGGATCGCGCGCCATGAAGGTGCGCGTCCTCGTGCGGCTCAAGCCGGGGATCCTCGATGTCCAGGGCACGTCCGTGAAGCGAGCGCTGGCCGGGCTCGGCTTCGACGACGTCACCGATCTCCGCATCGGCAAAGTCATCGAGGTGGACGTGAACGCAGCCACGACGGCCGGGGCACGGCAACGTGCCGACGAGATGTGCCGGCAGCTCCTGGCCAATCCCGTCCTGGAGGATTACACCATCGAGTGACGGTGGTAATATGGGGCCGTTCGTTTCCTGAGAGGAGATCGTCCACTCCATGAGATTCGGCGTGGTGGTGTTCCCCGGAACGTGGAGCGACTGCGACTTCCACTACGTCATCTCCGAAGCCCTGCACCAGCCCGTCAAGTACCTCTGGCATCGCGATCGCGATCTGAGCGGCTTCGACTGCGTGATCCTGCCCGGCGGGTTCTCGTATGGTGACTACCTGCGGGCCGGCGCGGTCGCTGGCCGGTCGCCGGTCGTCGATGCGCTCCCTGACTTCGTGGCCCGGGGTGGGTACGTGCTCGGCTCCTGCAACGGCTTCCAGATCCTCTGCGAGGCGCGGCTCTTGCCCGGCGCGCTCATGCGCAACGAGTGTTTGCAGTACCGCTGCCAGTCCACGCAGCTCCGCGTCGAGAACGTCGAGACGCCGTTCACGCGGGGTATGCGGGCGGGCCAGGTGCTGACCATGCCGATCTCGCACGGTGAGGGCAAGTACTACGCCGAACCCGACACGCTGGCTGCGCTCAGGCGCAACCGGCAGGTCGTGTTCCGGTATGCGACCGCCGAGGGCCAGCTGACGAAGGCCGCCAATCCCAATGGATCGCTGGAGAACATCGCCGGGATCATCAACGAGGACGGCACGGTCCTCGGCCTGATGCCGCACCCCGAACGGGCTGCCGAGCGCGCGATGGGGGGTACCGACGGGCTCCTGATCTTCCAGTCGCTCCTCGGCACCCTCGTCGAGGACGGCAGCTTCCTCAAGCGGTAGTGGCGGGGTCCGAACCCAAGGCCACTCTCGGCCTCGCCCGCGAGCTCGGGCTCACCGCCGACGAATACGACCGCATCATCCAGCGCCTCGGCCGCGAGCCGCGCTACACGGAGCTCGGGCTGTTCTCGGCGCTGTGGTCGGAGCACTGCGCCTACAAGCACTCGCGCATCTTCCTCTCCCGGCTGCCCACCCAGGGCCCGCGTGTCCTCCAGGGCCCCGGCGAGAACGCGGGCGCCATCGACATCGGCGACGGCTGGGCGGTCGTCTTCAAGATGGAGAGCCACAACCATCCGTCGTTCATCGAGCCGTTCCAGGGCGCGGCCACGGGGGTCGGCGGCATCCTGCGCGACATCTTCACGATGGGGGCGCGGCCCATCGCCATTCTCGACTCGTTGCGCTTCGGCGATCCCGACGATCCGCGCACGCGCCGGTTGATCGACGGCGTCGTCTCCGGAATCTCCTGGTACGGGAACTGTTTCGGCTGTCCGACCGTGGGCGGCGAGATCGCCTTCGCCCCCGAGTACGGCGGCAACCCTCTCGTGAACGTGATGTGCGTGGGCCTCGTGCGCGCGGACCGCATCTTCCGGGCCCGGGCCGACGGCGTTGGCAACCCGGTCTTCTACGTCGGCAACAAGACCGGCCGCGACGGCATCCATGGCGCCACCATGGCCTCGGCCACCTTCGACGAGCACGCCCACGAGCGGCGGCCCACCGTGCAGGTCGGCGATCCGTTCACCGAGAAGCTCCTGCTCGAGGCTTGTCTGGAGGCGATGGCCTCGGGTGCCGTCGTCGGCATCCAGGACATGGGCGCAGCCGGGCTGGCCTGCTGCACGTCGGAGATGCCGGCACGCAGCCACACCGGCATGGAGGTCGAGCTCGACCGCGTGCCCCAGCGCGAGATCGAGATGACGCCCTACGAAATTTTATTGTCCGAGTCGCAGGAGCGGATGCTGCTGGTTGCGGCCCGGGGCCGCGAGGCCGAGGTCAATGCGATCTTCGCCAAGTGGGAGCTCGACGCCGTCGAGATCGGCCGCGTCACCACCGGCGATGATCTGGTCATCCGGAGCCAGGGTGAGATCGTGGCGCGAGTTCCCGTCGAGGCGCTCAGCGAGGCTCCGAAGTACGACAAGGAGCGCACGCGGCCTGCCTGGCTCGACGGCGCGCTCGCTTTCGATCCGCTGACCCTCGCCGAGCCCGACGACTACGACGAGGCGCTGACGACGCTACTCGGGGCGCCGACCATCGCGTGCAAGGAGTGGGCGTTCCGCCAGTACGATCAGCAGGTCGGCATCAACACGCTCGTCCTGCCCGGATCCGACGCCGCCGTCCTGCGCGTCAAGGGCACGAGCCGGGCGCTCGCCATTGCGACGGATGGCAACGGCCGTCAGGTCTTCCTCGATCCGCGGCGCGGCGCGGCCATGGCCGTGTGCGAGGCGGCGCGAAACGTCTCCTGCGCAGGCGCTCGGCCTGGCGGCGTCACCGATTGTCTGAATTTCGGCTCGCCGGAGCGGCCGGAGATCCTGTGGCAGCTTGCCGAGGCGGTGGAGGGCATCGCCGAGGCCTGCCGAGCGCTCGAGCTCCCGGTAGTGGGCGGCAACGTTTCCCTCTACAATGAAACGAGTGGGAGAGCGATCCTGCCCACGCCCATCATCGGTGTCGTCGGTGTGCTCGAGGACGCGAGCCGACTGGCGACACAGTGGTTCAAAGCGGCGGGCCATCGGATCGCGCTGCTCGGGCCTGACGCGGTGAGCCTGGGGGGCAGCGAGTATCTCTGGGTGTTCCACCGCACCGTTGGCGGGACGCTGGCGCCGCTCGATCTCGGCGTGGAGCGACGAGTGCAGGGGGCGGTGCAGGCAGCCATCGGCGCCGGGCTCGCGCTCTCGGCCCACGATTGCTCGGAAGGCGGTGTGGCCGTGGCGTTGGCCGAGGCGTGCATGACCGGGCCGGAGCCGATCGGGGCGACGGTCAGTGTGTCCACCGAGGAGCGGACGGCTCTGACGCTGTTCGGCGAAGGGCCGTCGCGGGTCATCGTGTCGGTCGATCCGGTGCGCGCGCTGGAGTTCGAGGCGCTGATGGCCGAGTCGGCGATCCCGTGGCGATGGATCGGAGCGACCGGCGGCGAGAGGCTCAGGATCGGGCGCGGTGCGACCACGGTTGTCGACGCCGATCTCCGCGGGCTCCAGCACGCGTGGAGGAGGGGCTTTGAACGTCACGTGGCGTGACGACAAGTTCCACGACGAATGTGGCGTGTTCGGCATCTGGAATCATCCGGAAGCGGCCAACGTCACCTACCTCGGTCTCTACGCCCTCCAGCATCGCGGGCAGGAGTCCGCGGGCATCGCGACCACCGACGGCCAGCAGTTCCACGTCGAGAAGGCCATGGGCTGGGTGGCCGACGTGTTCAGCCCGGAGCGCCTGCGAAGGCTGTCCGGGCATCGCGCCATCGGTCACGTGCGGTACTCGACGTCCGGTGGATCGAAGGCGCGGAACGCCCAGCCGATCACGGCCAACACCGCCCGCGGCCCCATCGCCATCGCCCACAACGGCAATCTCACGAATGCCGACACCCTGCGCACCGACATGGAGCGCGAGGGCGCCATCTTCCAGTCGCACTCGGATACCGAGGTCATTCTGCACCTGCTGGCGCGGGCGCCGGCCGGCACGCTCGAGCAGCAGCTGTCGCACGCGCTGGCGCAGGTCACCGGGGCGTATTCGCTGACGATCCTCACGCCGGATGCGATGTACGCCGTCCGTGACCCGAGCGGCTTCAGGCCGCTCAGCCTGGGCCGGCTCGCTGATTCCTGGGTCGTGGCATCCGAGACGTGCGCGCTCGACCTCATCGAGGCGAAGTTCGAGCGCGAGGTAGAGCCGGGCGAGATCGTTGCCATCACCGACGCGGGGCCGGAATCGATCCGCGCCTTCCCGGCGACCGAGCGCCAGCACTGCGTGTTCGAGTACGTGTACTTCGCGCGCCCCGACTCCGTGCTGTGGAGCCGCAACGTCCACACCGTGCGCAAGGCGCTGGGCCGCGAGCTCGCCCGCGAGCATCCGGTCGGTGCCGACGTCGTCATCCCGGTTCCCGACTCGGGAACGAGCGCGGCGCTGGGTTACTCGGAGCAGTCCGGAACCCGCTACGAGATGGGCCTCATCCGCAATCACTATGTTGGCCGGACATTCATCGAGCCCAAGCAGGGCATCCGTCACTTCGGGGTCAAGGTGAAGCTCAACCCGATGCGCGAGATGCTGGAAGGCCGGCGGGTGGTCGTCGTCGACGACTCGATCGTGCGTGGGACGACCAGCCGGAAGATCGTGCGGATGATCCGGAGTGCCGGCGCCAAAGAGGTCCACATGCGGATCTCGTCACCGCCGATCCAGTGGCCCTGCTATTACGGCATCGACACGCCGACGCGGAAGGAGCTGATCGGCGCCAGCCACACCGTCGAGGAGATCCGGCGCTACATCGGCGCCGATTCTATCGGCTATCTCTCGCTGGAAGGCATGCTGAAGGCGACGGGTAGCGACCCCGCGCAGTTCTGTCACGCGTGCTTCACCGGCAACTACAAGATCGGCATCGGACCCGAGGCAAGTCCCCAGCTCAGGTTGTTTGAGCAGTAGGAAGTGCATGGACCCCCTGACATACCGGGCAGCCGGGGTGGACATCGACGCCGGCGACGAAGCGGTGCGCCGTATCGCGCCGCTGGCGCGGGCGACGTCCCGCCCCGAAGTGCTCGGCGGCATCGGCGCCTTCGCGGCCTTCGTGAAGATCCCCCCGAAGTTCCGCCAGCCGGTGCTCGTCTCGTCCACCGACGGCGTCGGCAGCAAGCTCAAGGTTGCCTTCCTGGCCGGCCGCCATGACACCGTGGGCATCGATCTCGTCGCCATGGGCGTCAATGACTTGCTCGTCCACGGCGCCGAGCCGCTCTACTTCCTGGACTACATCGGCTGTGCCCACCTCGATCCGGCGCGCATCGAGTCCATCGTCGCCGGGATCGCCAACGGCTGCCGGCAAGCGCAGTGCGCGCTGGTCGGCGGGGAGACCGCCGAGCTGCCGGACCTGTATGCGCCGGGTGAGTACGACCTGGCCGGGTTCGCCGTCGGCGTCGCCGAGCAGGCGAAGATCATCGACGGCTCGCGAGTGGTCCCTGGCGATGTCATCCTCGGCCTCGCCTCCTCGGGCCTGCATTCGAACGGCTACAGCCTGGCCCGGCGCATCGTCTTCGACGTGATGAAGCTCGCGCCCGACGCCGAGCTTCCGGGAACCGGCCGGGCCGTGGTCGACGAACTTCTCGAACCGACGCGTATTTACGTGACACCAGTTGCGAAACTGCTCGAGTCGGTCGACGTGCATGCGATGGCCCACGTCACCGGGGGGGGGCTCACCGGCAACCTTCCCCGCGTCCTTCCGGACGGCGCGCGCGCCCGGATCGAGCGGCGCGCATGGAAGGTCCCGCCGGTCTTTGCAACCCTGGCCCGCGCCGGGCGGGTCGACGATACCGAGATGTTCAGGACCTTCAACATGGGGATCGGCTACGTCGTCGTGGTCGAAGCGAGCGCCACCGATGCTGCGAGCACTGTGCTCAGGGCGGCCGGGGAGACCGTGTACGTGCTCGGCGAGATCGTGGCCGGCGAGCGCGGCGTGGAGCTCCGGCCGTGACGCGCATCGTGGTCCTCGGCGGTGGCTTCGCCGGGCTGGAGGCCATCCGCGTTCTCGAGCGGCAGTACCGCAGGCGAGCCGATATCGAGCTGCTCCTGGTCAGCGATCGAAACTACCTCCTCTTCACGCCGCTCCTGCCCCAGGTGGCCTCATCGCTGGTCGAGCCACGCCACATCGTCCAGCCGATCCGGGATATCCGAGGGGCCCGACGGTTCCGCTTCCGGCGCGACACCGTCTGCGACATCGACCTGGCCGGCCGGCGGGTGATCCTCGCCGAGGGCACCATCGACTATGACCGGCTGGTGATCGCGGTCGGCGGCGTGACGCCGACCTTCGGCATTCCCGGCGTCGAGGAGTACGCGTTGAACTACAAGCGGCTCGACGATGCCGTGCTCCTGCGCGATCACCTGATCGACCTGGCCGAGCACGCCGATCATGAGCCCGACCGGGAGCGCCGCCGGCGGATGCTGACCGTGTGCGTGGTCGGCGGCGGTTACACCGGCATCGAGCTGGTCGCCGAGCTCGAAGACTTCTTTTCGTCCTGTGTTGTCCCTCGCTATCGCGGGATCGAGCCAGGCGACTATCGCCTGATGGTCATCGAGGCCGGCGACGAGATCCTGCGCGGCGTTCATCCCACGCTGGCCGAGCGCGCGCAGCGTCGGCTGAACCGCGAGGGCATCGAGATTCGGGTGCGCACGCGCGTGACGCGGGTGCTTCCTGGGGCGGTCGAGGTGAGTGGCGGGACTCAGCTCCCGGTGGGGCTCACCATCTGGGCCGCCGGGGTGAAGGGGCATCCCACGCTGTCCGGACTTCCCGTGACGCGCGACCGGCTCGGGCGGATCGTCGTGAGCAACACCCTCCAGATTCCTGGACATCCCGAGGTCTACGGTGCCGGTGACGCCATCACGATCGAGGGCAACCCCGGGGCGTCGATTCCGATCATCCCGGCGGCGCTCGCTCACGCACGGCTGGCCGCCGAGAACATCATCGCCGACCTCGCCGGCCACCCGCCGGCCGTCATCGACTTTGCGCCGCGAGGCATGCTCGTTTCCCTGGGCGAGCGCGACGCGGTGGTCGAGGTGATGGGCCTGAAGTTCTCCGGCTACCTGGCGTGGCTGTTCTGGAACGCGCTCCACCTCTACAAGCTCGTCGGATTCCGGAAGCAGATCCAGGTGGCGCTCGACTCGGGGCGAGCCCGAGCGAGCGCGAGGTCGCGTGAGCCGGCTCCTTCGCGTCGGGGTCCTCGCCTCCGGTCGCGGCTCGAATCTCCAGGCATTGCTCGATGCCGGCTCCCGGGCCGACTATCCGGCGCGTGTGGTCGTCGTCGTTTCCGATCGCGAGGATGCCCGCGCCCTGGCCCGCGCCCGGGCGGCCGGCGTGAGCTCGCTCTTCGTGAACCCGAAGGATCACGGCGACCGGGCTGCCTATGACGCCGTGCTCACGAAGACGCTCGAGCACCACGAGGTCGGTCTCGTCTGTCTCGCGGGCTTCATGCGCATCCTGAGTCCGGTGTTCGTCCGCGCCTGGCAAGGACGGTTGATGAACATCCATCCCTCGCTGCTGCCAGCGTTCCCCGGACTGCACGCTCAGCGGCAGGCTCTCGACCACGGCGTCAGGATCGCCGGCGCCACGGTCCACTTCGTCGACGAAGGGGTAGACACGGGGCCGATCGTCCTGCAAGCTGCGGTACCGGTGGAGGCGACCGACACGGAGGAGACGCTGGCCGCTCGCATCCTGATCGAGGAGCATCGGATCTACCCGGAGGCCGTGCGGCTCTTCGCCGAAGGCCGACTCCACGTCACCGGCCGGCAGGTGAGCATTCGATGAAGATCCGCCGGGCGTTGATCAGCGTCCACGACAAGACGGGCGTGGTGGAGCTCGCGCGTGGGCTCCACGGGCTCGGCGTCGAGATCGTCTCCACCGGCGGCACGGCCAGGCTGCTCCGAGAGTCGGGGATTCCGGTTCGTGAGGTCGCCGACGTCACCGGCTTCCCGGAAATGCTCGACGGGCGCGTGAAGACGCTTCATCCCAAGCTTCACGGCGGAATCCTGGCCCGGCGCGACGTGCCCGAGCATCTGGCCGCGCTCGACAAGCACGGCATCCCGGCGATCGACCTCGTCGTCGTGGCTCTCTATCCGTTCGAGGCGACGGTCGCGCGCCCCGGCGTGACGCTGGACGAGGCGATCGAGCAGATCGACGTCGGCGGCCCCGCGATGATTCGCGCGGCGGCGAAGAATCACGGCAGCGTGGGTGTCGTCACCGATCCCGCTCAGTATGGCGTCGTGCTCGACGAGATCGAGAAGACCGGCGCGCTGAGCGTCGAGACACGATCCCGTCTGGCTCGAGAAGCGTTCGCGCGCACGGCGCAGTACGACGCGGCGATCGCGGATTATTTGCTGGGGGGACCCCTTCGGCTTCCCCCCAGACCCCCCTCTTCGCGTGTCGATCGAGCCGAGAGCTCGATCGCTCCTGCGACCAAAGCGTCCACAGCCGAGCCTTTCCCTGAGCGCGTGGAGATCCGGGCCGAGCGGGTGCTCCCGTTGCGCTACGGCGAGAATCCGCATCAGGGTGCGGCGTTCTACCGACTGGCCGACGGTACCCCGTGGGGCCTGAGCGCGATGCGCCAGCTCCACGGCCCGGAGCTCGGCTACAACAACCTCCTCGACTTCTCGGCGGCGCTCGCCCTGCTGCTGGAGTTCGAGGAGCCGGCGGCGGTCGTCATCAAGCACACGAACCCGTGTGGCGTCGCGGTGGCGGCGAGCGTCGGGGCCGCGGTGGAGAAGGCCAAGGCGTCCGATCCGGTGTCGATCTACGGCGGTATCGTCGGCGTGAATCGCACGCTCGACCTGCCGGTGGTCGCGGCGCTGGCCGGTATTTTCGTCGAGATCCTCTTCGCTCCCGGATTCGCCCCGGACGCGCTCGAGGAGCTCAAGCGCACCAAGAAGAAGTGCCGCGTGCTCGAGGTTCCCTGCGCCCGCCGAGCTGGGGCGACGGCGGTCGAGCTCCGCAGCGTTGCGGGCGGGCTCTTGGCTCAGTCCGCGGACACCGCCGACCTGAACACCGAGCAGCTCAAGACGGTGACGAGGCGCGCGCCGACGGGCGACGAGCTGGCCGCGCTGCGCTTCGCGTGGCGGGTCGCCAAGCACGTGAAGTCGAACGCGATCGTGCTCGCCACCCGTGAGCAGATCGTCGGCGTCGGTGCCGGACAGATGAACCGGCTGGACTCCGCGCGCCTGGCGGTCATGCGGGCCCGCGAGGCCGGGCTCGCCACCGAGGGCGCCGTCTGCGCGTCCGACGCGTTCTTTCCGTTCCGCGACGGCCTCGACGTGGTCGCCGCGGCGGGCGTGACGGCGGTCATCCAGCCCGGCGGGTCGTTGCGCGATCAGGACGTGATCGCGGCCGCCGACGAGCGCGACATCGCCATGGTGTTCACCGGCATCCGCCACTTCCGCCACTGATGACAGCCACCGGGCCGACTGCCGTCGCCAGCCATCGTTCTCGCTCGTCGCGCACGGCCGCGTCGCCCTTCACGGACAACTGCCCGGTGGTCGAGTGAGCTGATGGAGCGGCCGAGCCCCGAGCGGATCTATGGCCTGCGCGAGCTGACGCGCATCCTGTCGCTCACGCCCAAGCGCGTGGCCCAGCTCCGCCGGCTCGATCTGTTGCGCCGTGACTCCGGCTACACGTTCCGCGATCTCCTGGCCCTGCGCGCTGCGAGCGCGCTGCTCGACGCCGGCGCGTCCGTGCGTCAGATCCGCGACGCGCTCACGGCCATCCGTAAACAGGACCCCGGCATCAGGAATCCGCTGACCGAGGTTCGGCTGATCGTTGATGGCGGCCTGCTGCTCGCGCAGTCCGATCGCGTTCGCTTCGATCCGCGGTCCGGCCAGACGGTGCTTGCGCTCGATACCATCGATCTCACCAAGGCGGCGCAAGCGACGCTGGCCACCGGCCTCGTGCGTCCGCTCCAACCTCCGGCCGAGCAGGCGGAAGTCTGGTTCGAGCGGGCCAGCGAGTGGGATGCCGATCCCGTCCAGTGGGAGGACGCCATCGCGGCGTACCGGCGCGTGATCGCCATCGACCCGACCTACGCCGCGGCCTGGAACAATCTCGGGCTGTTGCTGCACCGCATGGGCCAGTACGAGGACGCGCGAAAAGCGTACGCGTCGGCGCTCGCCCAGGATCCGGAGTGCGCCGAGGCCGCCTACAACCTGGGCTCGCTGGACGAGGACATGGGCGCGGTCGAAGAGGCGATCGAGCACTATCGCTGCGCGCTGACCATCAAGCCCGACTACGCGGACGCCCACTTCAACCTGGCCGCGGCGCTGGCGCGCTCGGGCCGGGGAGCGGACGCCATCGGTCACTGGCAGCGCTATCTGCAGCTCGACGCCGGCAGCCCGTGGGCGCGCATCGCGCGAGCGCACCTCGAGGTCGTCGAGCCGCCCGAGGGGAGCGGTTCGCAGTGAAGGTGCTCCTCGTCGGCAGCGGCGGCCGCGAGCACGCGCTGGCTTTCAAGATCGCGCAGAGCCCGCTCGTCGACGCGCTCTTCGCCGCGCCCGGCAATCCCGGCATCGCACGCCACGCCCGGTGCGTGGCGATCCCGGTCGACGCCCACGACGACCTGGTGAGGCTCGCCGAGCGCGAGCGCATCGACTTCACCGTCGTCGGCCCGGAGGCGCCGCTCGTGGCCGGACTGGCGGATCGGTTCGCCGAGCACGGCCTGCTGGCCCTCGGCCCCGCGGCCAAGCCTGCTCAGCTCGAGGGATCCAAGGCCTACTCCAAGCGACTGATGGCGCGTCACGCGATTCCCACGGCGCGCTTCGAGACGTTCGTCGATCCCGAGGAAGCCCGGCGCTACTGTCGGACGCTCGGCGCCCCGCTCGTCGTCAAGGCCGACGGGTTGGCCGCCGGCAAGGGCGCGATCGTGTGCGCGACGCTGGAGGAAGCGGCCCAGGCCACGCGCGCCTGCATGGAGGAGCGCGTGTTCGGCGCCGCCGGGATGACCGTGGTCGTCGAGGAGTTCCTGCGCGGTGAGGAGATCTCGTTCTTCGCGCTGGCCAATGGACTCGATGCCGTCCCGCTCGGCGCGGCCCAGGATCACAAGACGGTGTTCGACGGCGACCGCGGCCCGAACACGGGCGGGATGGGCGCGTACTCGCCCGTGCCGGGATTCGACGCCGCGCTCGAGCGCCGCGTGATGGACACGATCGTGAGGCCGACGATCACCGCGCTGACCCGAGAGGGCACGCCGTATCGCGGCGTGCTCTTCGTCGGCCTCATGCTCACGGCCGACGGCCCGAAGGTCCTCGAGTACAACTGCCGCTGGGGCGATCCCGAGTGCCAGGTCATCATGACCCGGCTCGATGAAGACATCGTCCCGCTGCTACTCGCCGCGGCGAACGGCGCGCCGCTGCCGGCTCGCGTCGCCTGGAAGCCCGAGGCTGCCGTCTGCGTGAACCTCGTCTCGGGAGGATATCCCGGCCGCTATCCGACGGGCCTCACCATCGCCGGTGTGGAGAGTGTGGCGCTCGACGGCGTTCAGGTCTTTCACGCGGGAACCGCCGAGCGCGACGGCCGTCTCGTCACGGCCGGTGGCCGCGTGCTCGGCGTCACGGCCAACGGCCGCGACGTTCGCGATGCGATGGCTCGTGCCTACGCGGCCGCCGCCAGAATCACGTTCGACGGCCTGCACTACAGGAGGGACATTGGCTACCGCGCGATCGCCACAACGTAACTCGGCTGTCCGGGTCGGCATCGTGCTCGGCAGTGACTCCGACCTCGAGGTGATGCTGGAAGCGGTCAAAGTGCTCGACACGCTCGAAGTCGGCAGCGAAGTCGTCGTGGCCTCCGCCCATCGCACACCGCAGCGGACGCACGACTATGCTTCCACCGCGCACGCCCGTGGCATTGGCGTGCTCATCGCCGCGGCTGGCGGTGCCGCCGCGCTGCCGGGTGTGGTCGCGGCGTCGTCGCCGTTGCCCGTGATCGGCGTGCCCATCGCCGCGACGCCGCTGGGCGGGCTCGACGCGCTCCTCTCGATCGTCCAGATGCCCAAGGGCGTCCCGGTGGCGACGGTGGCGATCGGCAAGTGGGGAGCGGCCAACGCCGCGATTCTCGCGGCTCAGATCCTAGCCGGCAGTGACGCCGGACTGGCCCAGCGTCTGGCCGCGTACCGCCAGCGTTTGGCCGACGAGGTCGAGGAACGGGCTCGCCGCGTCGCCGACGAGATGAAGGCTCGACAAGCCACCTGATCGTGCGGAGGTGAGAGCGCGCTGCTCACAGAAGTCCTGACCGTCGATCCTCGCCGTCCCGATCCGGCCGTTCTCGCTCGCGCCGCGGCGCTCTTGCGTGGCGGCGACCTCGTCGCGTTCCCGACGGAGACGTTCTACGGTCTCGGCGCTGCCGCCCTGGACGCCGAAGCCGTGCGTCGGGTGTTCGCGGTGAAGGGCCGGCCGGAGTCGCGGCCGCTCCTGGTGCTCGTCGACTCCGTGGAGATGGTCGAGCGTGTCGCCGCCGCCGTCCCGTCAGCCGCGCGTGGATTCATGGCGCGCCACTGGCCAGGGGCGCTGACGCTCGTGCTTCCCGCAGCTGCGAACGTGCCGCGCGAACTGACGGCGGGGACGAAGACGATCGGTGTGCGATGGTCGTCGCATCCGATTGCCACGGGGCTCGTGACAGCGCTCGGCGGCCCCGTGACCGCCCCGAGCGCCAATGTCAGCGACGGTGCGCCACCGACGACGGCCGACGAGGTGCGCGCCTACTTCGACGGCACGATCGCCCTCGTGCTCGACGGCGGCCCCACGGCCGGCGGGCCGCCATCGACGGTGCTCGACGTCACGGTGGAACCGGCACACGTGCTTCGTGCCGGTGCGGTCGCCGTCTGAGCGATGACCGCTGACTCCGAACGAGCGTCGGCGGCGTCACCGAATATGAGTGACCGACGTCACCGAATGAGCGTCGCCCGCGTCATCCAATGAGGATCACCGGCGTCATCCAGGCGGGAGGCAAGAGCACGCGGATGGGAGGAGAGCCGAAGGCACTGATGCGGCTCGCCGGCCGTCGCATCATCGAGCGCGTGCTCGACGCCATCGAGCCTGCCGTCGACGAGGTTCTGCTGGTGACAAACACGCCGGAGTTCTACGCGTTTCTCCGGTTGCCGATGGTGCCCGACGCCTATCCCGAGGGTGGCTCGCTGGGTGGCATCTTCACCGGGCTCAAGGCGGCGCCCGGTGATGCCGTCTTCACGGTGGCCTGCGACATGCCGTTCGTCCATGCCGACGTCGCCCGCTTCGTCGTGAGCCGCGCCGCCGAGGGCGACGTCGTCATTCCGCGAGTCGGCGATCAGCTCGAGACGATGCACGCCGTCTACGGTAAGGCGTGCCTGGTGCCGATGGAGGAGCGCTTGCGGGCCGGGCGGCTCAAGATCGTCGGATTCTTCGATCGTGTGCGGGTCGTCGAGATCGCCGCCAGCGAGATCGCCGCGTGGGGTGATCCGGCCGTCGTGTTCATGAACGTCAACACCCCTGATGAGCTGATGCGGGCCCGCGCGCTCGCCGGGGAGGGCGCGTGATGGTCAGCATCGGCGCGCTCAACGCGCTGCCGGCCGGCGTGCGTGAGCAGCTCTACCTCCGCCTGATCCCGGGCGATCTCATCGATCGATTCGGCGTCGATCCAGCGACGCTGCGCGGCCCTGCCGGCGACCGCCTGGTCAGGATCACGGCCGCCGAGGACAAGACGTGGGCCCGCATCGAGCTCCGTCACCGCGAGCAGGACCGTGATCCGGTGCTGCTGCTCGACGTCGGGATGTCGGCCTTCGGCGCGCCCGAGCTGTCCCTGGTGCAGGTGATCGACCCGACGGCGCCCCGCTTCGGGATCGACCGTGATCCCGACGGTCACGACACGCTGCTCGGGACGGCCTCACGCAACGTGGACGAGGAGGTGCGCGCCCTCGGCGCCGGGTTGGCGCCGGGACAGGTGCGCCAGGGCCTCCGCATGCTCGCTCACGTGCTCGAGTGCATGGACGATTTTTGCCGCCTGCTCGGTCGCGACTTCTATCTCGTGGAGCCGCTCTTCTATCACTCCGCGCTGCACTACGAGCGCCACGGCTGCGACTACTTCATCGGCCGCGATCGAATGGACCAGATCCACGCGGGATTCCAGCCCGGCGGTGCCCTGTGTGGGCGTCTCGACGGCTCGACGCCCTTTCGCCGGCCCGGCTTCGCTCAGACCGTGCGGGGCCGGAGCTGGGCGATCCACGACGGCGTCCTCGGTGAGCCGTTCGGTCAGGGACCGACCGGGGTGAAGATGTATCGCGTGCCCGGACGGGCGGCCGGCGTGACGACCTTCCCGGATGCGGTGTACTGAGGCGCCATGGCCCGCCTCCGTCCCGCGGTCATCGTGCATTACCACGAGATCAGCCTCAAACGCGGCAACCGCCCGCTGTTCCTCCGGCAACTCGCACGCAACCTCGAGCGCGCCGTCAGCGACCTCGGGCCGGTGCGGCTGCGTCAGCTCACCGGACGCATCCTGCTCGACCTGGACGGCAACGAGCACCCGGAGGCCGTCCGCGACCGCGCCGCGCGCGTCTGCGGCGTCGCCAGCGTGGCGCTGGCCTGGCGGGTGGCGTCCACGATCGAGGCGATGAAGGCGGCGGTCGCCCAGATCGTCGACGGAAGGCGCTTCCCGAGCTTTCGCATCTCGGCCCGCCGCGCGTTCAAGACCTACCCGATGACCTCCGTCGAGCTGAACCGCGAGCTGGGCGCCTTCGTGCTCGAGCGCATCGGTCACGACGCCACGCGGGTCGATCTGCACCACGCCGACCTCGACGTCCACCTCGAGGTGTTGCCGGCCGAGACCTTCGTCTACATCCAGCCGACGCCGGGACCGGGTGGGTTGCCGGTCGGCGCCAGCGGAACGGTGGCGGCGCTCTTGTCGGGCGGCATCGACTCACCGGTCGCGGCCTGGCGCATGATGAAGCGAGGCTGCCGCGTGCTGTTCGTGCACTTCCACAGCGTGCCCTATCTGCCCGCGACGTCGCAGGCCAAGGCGCGCGCTCTCGTCGAGCGCCTGACCGAGTGGCAGTACCGGTCGCAGCTCATGCTCGTCCCGCTCGGCGAGATCCAGCGTGAGGTCGTCCTGACGGTTCCACCGCCGCTGCGCGTCGTCGTGTATCGGCGGATGATGGTGCGGATCGCGCAGGCGCTGGCCCGCCAGAGCGGCGTGCTCGCGCTGGCGACCGGGGAGAGCGTCGGGCAGGTGGCCTCGCAGACGCTCCACAACATCGCGCGCGTCGACGAGGTGGCCGAGATCCCAGTTTTGCGTCCGCTGATCGGCATGGACAAGCTCGAGATCACGGCCGAAGCCCAGCGCTTGCGGACCTTCGAGATTTCCATCGAGCCCGACGCCGACTGCTGCACGCTGTTCGTCCCGCGCCATCCCGCCACCCGAGTCTCGGCGGACGAGATCGTCGCCGCCGAAGCGCGGCTCGAGCTGCCGCGGCTGATCACGCTGGGCGTGGAGGGCGCGCGGCTCGAGACGTTCGAGTTTCCCGCGGCCGCGGTCGCGTCGCGGTCGTGACGCCACAGCTCACGTTCCTCGGCGCCGCCGGGACCGTCACCGGCTCCAAGTTCCTCCTGGAGTCCAACGGCGCGCGTGTCTTGCTCGAGTGCGGGCTGTTCCAGGGCGCGAAGTCGCTGCAGGAGCGCAACTGGACGCCGCCGGTGCAGGCGTCCACGCTGCAGGCGGTCCTGCTCTCGCACGCGCACATCGACCATTCCGGCTATCTCCCGCGGCTCGTGCGCGATGGCTTCGACGGACCGATCTTCTGCTCGCCGGCGACCGCCGATCTGATCGGCATCATGCTGCCCGACGCGGCTCGTCTCAGCGAGGAGGAGGCGGAGTTCCGGAACCGGACGGGGGCCACGCGTCACCAGCCGGCGCTTCCCTTGTTCACCGAGGCGGACGCCACGCGCGCCCTCGGCCTCGTCCGCCGCGTCGCGTTCGGCGACGCGTTCACCCCGGCGCCCGGCGTCACCGCGCGGTTGTCGATGTCCGGTCACATTCTCGGCGCCTCGGTGGTGCAGGTGACGACGGCGGGGCGGCGGCTCGTCTACTCCGGCGACCTCGGCCGCTACGGCGTCGCGGTGATGCGCGATCCCGATCCCGTGAGCGAGGCCGACACGCTCGTCATCGAATCGACGTACGGCAATCGTCTTCATCCGAGCGACGACGGGCGGCCGATTCTCGTCGAAGCGGTGCAACGGGCCGTCAGTCGGCGCGGCATCCTGCTCGTTCCGGCGTTCGCGGTGGGGCGGACGCAAGAATTGCTGTTCCTCATTGCCGAGCTCGAGACGGCCGGCCAAATTCCTCGGCTCGACGTCTACCTCGACAGCCCGATGGCGGCCGCGGCCAACGCGATCTACACGCGCTACCCGGACGAGCAGGATCCTCGGGCCGCAGGTCGTGTCCCGTCGCGCTTCCATCTCGCCCCGACCCCGGGCGACTCCAAGCGACTCAACGAGCTGGACGGCCCCGCGATCATCCTCGCCGGCAGCGGGATGGCCACGGGTGGCCGCGTCCTCCACCATCTGCGCCGGCGACTGGGCGACGAGCGCACGACCGTGCTGCTCGCGGGCTACCAGGCGGCCGGCACGCGCGGCCGCCTGCTGCGTGATGGCGCGACGACCCTCAGGATCTTCGGCGAGGAGATTCCGGTGCGAGCGAAGATCCTTGCCACCGATGCGCTGTCGGCTCACGCGGACCAGCGCGAGATCCTGCGCTGGCTGCGGCAGCTCGCACGCCCGCCGCAGGCGACGTGGGCCGTGCACGGCGAGCCGGATGCGGCCGCCGCGCTCCGCGACGCCATCGCCAGGGATCTCGGCTGGCGCGTTGCTGTCGCCGCCGACGGCCAGCGCGTCGCCGTCTGACAGCGTGCGACTCGTCGTGCTGCTCGACGCCGAGGCGCTGGCCGAGACCGCGGCCACGTTGATCCGCGATCGCGTCACGGCCAGGCCCGACCTCGTCATGGCCGTCCCTGCCGGCCGTACGCCGCGGCGGATGTACGAGCGGCTGCGCGATCTGCAGGCGCACGCGCCGGTCGAGTTCTCCGGAATGCGTGTGCTGTGCGTGGACGAGCTGTGCCCGCCGGCGACCGCCGACGGCTACTTCTGGAGCCAGGTACGCCGCGAGTTCCTGTCGTGGGCGGAGGTGAAGCCTGAGCACTGCCATCGATTCCGCGTGGATGCCCCAGATCTGGACGTGATGTGCCGCGAGTACGAGGAGACGATCGCTCGCTTGGGCGGCCTCGATCTCGTGATGCTCGGCCTCGGGCCCAACGCTCACCTGGCCTCGAACGAGCCGGGGACCGCATTCGATTCGGTCACCCGGCCCGTACGGCTGCTCGAGGAGAGCGTCAACTATATGGCCTCCGACGGACCGAACGTGACGGCCTGCGCTGGTCCGCTCGCCGAGCACGCGGTGACGCTGGGGCTGGCGACGATCGCGCGGGCCCGCGAGGTGGTCGTCATCGTGAGCGGTCAAGGAAAGCGTCGGGCGCTGGAGCGCCTGACGAAGGGTCCAATCGGCCTCGACGCCCCGGCCACGATCCTCAGAAATCATCCGTGCTGCACCGTGCTGGCGGATCGGGACGCCGCCGGGTCAGCAGAACGCCCGGAGTAGCCGCCCCCCAGTATCTTGGTGGCTTGACACGTTGTCCCCCCTACCGGTATGGTGAGCGGGGTATGACGGTCATCGCGATCGGCGCCGATCACGCCGGGTATTCGTTGAAGGAAGACCTCAAGGCGTGGCTGGTCAGCGGCGGCCATCAGGTCCTCGACTTCGGTACGCACTCTCTCGAATCCGTCGACTATCCCGACTTCGCCGGCCCGGTTGCCGACGCGGTGACTTCGGGGGCCGCGGTCCGCGGCGTTCTGGTCTGCGGAACCGGCATGGGCATGGCCATGGCAGCCAACAAGCTCGATGGTGTGAGAGCGGCCGTGTGCCTCGATCCGCTTATGGCCCGGATGAGCCGCGAGCACAACGACGCCAACGTCCTGGCCCTCGGCGCCCGGTTGACGGAAGGCCGGAGCGCGGTCGAGATCCTCCAGGCATGGCTCGAGACACCGTTCGCCGGTGGCCGTCACGTCCGCCGCGTCGAGAAGCTCGTGGCTCTGGAGCACGGTCATGCCTCGGCTCGCTGAGATCGATCCCGACGTCGCGAAGGCGTTGCGCGAGGAAGCCCAACGCCAGCATCGCAATCTGGAACTGATCGCCTCGGAGAACTTCGTGTCGGAGCCGGTGCTGGAAGCGCTCGGCTCGGTCCTCACCAACAAGTACGCCGAGGGGTATCCGGGGCGCCGCTACTACGGTGGCTGCGAAGTCGTCGACATCGTCGAGGACATCGCGATCGCACGGGCCAAGGAGCTGTTCGGCGCTCAGCACGCTAACGTTCAGCCGCACTCGGGCGCGCAGGCGAACATGGCCGTGTACTTCACGGTGCTCAAGCCCGGCGACACCGTGCTCGGCCCGAACCTCTCGCACGGCGGCCACCTCACGGCCGGCAGCCCGGTGAACTACTCGGGAAAGTTCTACACCGTCGTGCCGTATGGCGTGCGCCGCGACACCGAGCGGATCGATCTCGATCAGGTGCGCGATCTGGCCAAGCAGCACCGGCCGAAGATGATCATCGCCGGTGGCTCGGCCTTCCCGCGGGCCATCGACTTCCAGCCGTTCGCTGACGTCGCCCGCGAGGTCGGGGCGGTCCTCATGGCTGACATCGCTCATCCGGCCGGCCTCGTTGCGGCGGGACTGCATCCGTCTCCGATCGGCCTCGCCGACTTCGTGACGACGACGACGCACAAGACGCTGCGCGGCCCGCGGGGCGGCATGGTCATGTGTGGAACGCCGCATGCTCAGGCCCTCGACAAGACCGTGATGCCGGGCGTGCAGGGCGGTCCGCTGATGCACGTGATCGCGGCCAAGGCGGTGGCGTTCAAAGAGGCGCTCACGCCCGAGTGGCGGCGCTACCAGGGGCAGGTGATCCAGAACGCGCGAGCCCTGGCCGAAGCGTTGATGGCGCGGGGCTATCGGCTGGTCAGCGGCGGCACCGACACGCACCTGATGCTCCTCGATCTCTCGGGCCGCAACATCACCGGCAAGGACGCCCAGGAAGCGCTCGATCGCGCGTGGATCACCGTGAACAAGAACACGGTGCCGTTCGAGACGAAGAGCCCGATGGTAACGAGCGGCGTGCGCATCGGGACGCCGGCCGTGACGACGCGCGGAATGCGCGAGCCCGAGATGGCGCAGATCGCCGCCCTCATCGACCAGGTTCTCGCCAACCTCGGCTCGACCGCGATCGAGGCGCGCGTGCGGGGCGAGGTCCAGGAGCTCACCAACCGCTTCCCGCTCTATCCCGAGCGCCGGTCATGACGGGAGGGACTCGATGAAGTGTCCGTTCTGCGGCCACACGGAGGATCGTGTCGTCGATTCGCGGGTCGGGCGGGACGGCGAGTTCATCCGGCGGCGCCGCGAGTGCCTGAAGTGCCGGCGGCGCTACACGACCTACGAGCATATCGAGAACGTGACGCTCCACGTGGCCAAGCAGGACGGACGGCGCGAAGAATTCGATCGCCAGAAGCTGCGGACGGCCATCCTCAAGGCCTGCGCCAAGCGTCCGGTGAGCCTGCCCCGCATCGACGAGGTGGTGGCCGACATCGAGGCGCGACTGCACGAGCGCGCGGAGAAGGAAATCACGAGCCGCGAGGTCGGTGAGCTGGTGATGGACCATCTCAAGCGGCTCGACCAGGTGGCCTACGTGCGCTTTGCGTCGGTCTACAAGGCCTTCCAGGACGTCTCACAGTTTTCCGAGACCGTGAATCAGCTGCAAGGACTGCTCGATCAGAAAGCCAAGCCGGTCGTCACCGCCGTCCCCAAGCCCCGCATTCTCGCCAAGACCAAGTAACGCGCGATCGAGCATCGCTCGGGACGGCACGGCCCTGCCGGAACGCAAAGCCGACAGGGCCGGGCGCCTCAACGGCGCTTACTTCTTCTTTTTCTTGGCGGCCTTCTTTTTCGCCACTGGCTCACCTCCCTCCCTGACGCGTCCGTCACGCGGCATGCTAGAAGCGGCCGTTGAGCGTGTCAAGGGTAAAATCCAACATACGGGGTTCCGATCGGCCCGTGAACCCAAGATCTGGGGCCTGTCGACGGTCGACGAGCTCGTGGGTTTCCTGGCCCTCGACATCCGTCCAGACGTCCGACGTTGTTTGACAACGCTCCGAGCGCGGTGTTAGCGTTTGCCCGACTTCTGCGCCAACCTGCGGCCACTGGGGAGACTCCACCGATGAAGCGCGCGCTGAAGAAGCTTGTGTTCGTCGAGCCGAAATCCACGCACCTGCACATCTACAGTCGCGTTTGCATCCCGCGGCTCGGTTCCGTGCTGCTCGGCACGCTGATGCGTAACCAGGGCTACGACGTCCGCGTCTACATCGAGGACATCGAGGCTCCCGACATGAACGAAGTGATGTCGGCGGACCTGGTGGGCATCTCGGCCATCACCTCCACGGCGCCGCAGTCGTACCGCCTGGCCGACAAGGTGCGCGCGGCCGGCGGTATCGTGGTGCTCGGCGGCACCCACACGAGCTTCCTCCCCGAGGAGGGGCTCGAGCACGCGGACTTCGTCATCCGCGGCGAGGGCGAGTTCGCCTTCCAGGAGCTCGTCGACGCGATCAGGCGCGGCGACGGCTTCGAGAAAATCCAGAACCTCAGCTACCGGCAGGACGGCCGCGTCGTGAACAATCCGGAGCGGCCGAAGATCCCGAACCTCGACGTCAATCCCATTCCGGATTACAAACTGATCAGCGGTTGGAAGCCGGGCGGCGTCATCTCGGTCGCCACCTCGCGTGGCTGCCCCTTCTCCTGCACGTTCTGCTCGGTCCCCGGCATGTACGGCCACGCCTTCCGCACGCACTCGATCGAGCGGGTGCTGCAGGAGCTGACCCTGCACAAGGGCAACATGTACACGTTCTTCGCCGATGACATCTTCACCGCGAACAAGAAGCGGGTGAAGGAGCTCCTGCGGGGGATGATCGATCGAAACCTCACGCCCGAGTGGGGCGCGCAGGTCCGGACCGAGACGGTGGATGACCCGGAGCTGCTCCAGATGATGCGCGACGCCAACTGCTTCAACGTGTACGTGGGCTTCGAGTCGATCAACCCTCGCACGCTGAAGCTCTTCCAGAAGAAGCAGGACCTCGCCAAGATCGAGCGGGCCATCGAGCGGTTCCACGCCCACAAGATCCGCATCCACGGCATGTTCGTCGTCGGCTCGGACGAGGACGACGTGGAGACGATCGACGCCACCGCCGACTTCGCGCTCAAGCACGACATCGACTCGATCCAGTTCATGATCCTCACGCCGATCCCAGGCTCGCCCGACTGGGACCACCTCTACAATCGTGGCGAGAAGTACGTCATCAGCCGGAACTGGAGCTTCTACGACGGTCATCACGCCGTCCACCAGCCGCGCCGCATGAGCCCCTACGAGCTCCAGATGGCGGCGATCAACGCCATGGCAAAGTTCTATTCCTGGAGCGGGATCGCGCGGAAGCTGGCCAAGCGCGACATCTATTACGCGACGATCCGCTACTGGGGTAAGAAGATGATTCGCCAGTGGTGGAAGGACGACGAGAACCGCGAATACGTGCAATGGCTGCGCGATCAGCTCTACTCGGAGACGCGGCAGATCGGCCACCGGGTCTTCACGTCGGTGGGTGTGCCCGACGTGCTGCTCCAGGACAGTGTCGGTCGGCTCCTGCAGCGCTTCCTGGGCGAGCTGGGCGTGACGGTGGTTCCGCTGGCCGAGGCCGCGGAGGGCGCGGCCGCCCGGGCGCGTCAGACCGTCGACTGCCTCATCGCGCCGATCGTGAAGCGCGCCGTGAAGGAGCGGGAGGAGTTCTACGCGCGCCTGACGGCGGTGACGAGCACGCTGTCGGTGGGCTGGGAGAAGCTACCCAGGATCAGCTTCCCGGTCGTCGACGGCCAGGGGCCGGTGTTCGAGCCGTTCGCCAAGATCGGGTTGCTCTTCACGCAGAACCTCGACCGGATTCGCACGGCGTACAAGAACGCGGGAGTGGCCGAAGGACTCTGGGAAGCGGCGTAGCAAGCTTCGCGAGAAAACTTCACGGCCGGGAGCGGAACTCCGCGACCCGGCCGTTGCATTTTTAGAGTCGGCGCCGGCTTTGCCGGCGACGACGAAGGTGGGGGGTGATTGGGGGGACCGCCTCGGTCCCCCCAATGTTTCGGTCCCCCCGATGTTCCTAATACGGTTCGATGCGCCAGATCGGGCCCATGAAGTACAGCGGTCCCTCGGCTCGGAGAAACGCGGGGGCCTCGCCGGGCAGGATCCAGAGCCGCACGTCGGGAATGTCCGTGATGAGGAGGGAAGCGAACAGGCCGAGCTGCGGGCGGATGTGCCACCGCACCGCCTGCATCGGCGAGTCGCTCACCACCACGCGGTCCTCGGCCACCGGCAAGACCTGCAGCTTCACGACGCGAGGCTTCGGGGTGAAGGCCACGATCGAGACGGTGTCGGGCCCGCGCGGCGGAAGATTCTTCACGATGAGTCCGAGCATCCCGTTGTACGCGTCTCCCGGGATGTCGATCTTGCCTTGCACCAACTCCTCGGGCGAGTCCTCGTCAGCGCGGTAGTGCACGACGTAACGGCCGGTGGTGCGGTCCATCGAGGCGTCGAGCATCTCCGGGAACGAGGGACCTCGCTGGACGATGTGATACGACACCAGCGTGAACGTATCCTGCTGGGAAAAGACGACGGTCTCGTCGTAGAGCGAGCCGTCCTTGAAGCGGAACACGAGTCGGGACTCCACTCGGTCGCCGCGTACGACTTGCGTGAGATCTCCCTGCGCGAGCTTCTCGTTGTCGGTCGAGCGCAGGGTCGGAAACGCTCGCGTCACGCCTTCCGCGTAACGAACGGTCACGGGGCCGGCAACCGCGGCACCGATGTGCGCGATCGTGAAAGCAAGGATAAGGACTGCCACTCTCGTCCAGCCCATTGGGCCACCTCACTGACGCCTCTTTAGCGGCTCAGTGCCATACATAGAGAGCAACTTCAGTGCCACGGTGACCGACGAGGGTTCCGAGGGGCCGGTGGGACGGAGGGTAACGGCTGGAGTTACGGGGTTTTAGGCCCCTTAATCGTCGATGGTCGTCGATGGGCACGGCGGCGCACGAATTCCTCGTTTAGGGGTACGCCTTTTTTGCACAAGGGACAGTCTGGCGGACTGTAAGTCGGGAAGTCGCGACTCACGAGGCTGAACACCGGCCTCCCACCCAGATCGACGGACGTGCGCCGCCAGAGGCAGCCGACCCCGACGACTTCAGCGCCGGTCTGCTCGACGAGGTTGGTCAGGAGATTCAGGGTCGAGCCGGTCGACACGAGGTCCTCGATCAGCAGCACGTGGGTCTCGGGCCGGATCAGTTTCTGGAACTCGACGGGAAGCGTGACCCTGCGGTGCCCGCTGACGAGGCCCTTGGTCCCGTACACCACGATCGGCCGCGACGGATGCGCCCGGGCCACGCAGTGCGAGAGGATGAGCGCGCCGGGTCCGGTCGAGAGCACGACGTCCACCGGCCAGGGCGCGAAGTGCTTGGCGATGACGGCGCCCAGGCCCTCCGTGAACGACGGTTCGGTGGTGACTAGCGTCTTTTCGATGTACTCGCTGGTGTGGTGGCCGGAGGGAAGAAGGACGTGATCGTTGGAGTGATAGGCGCCGGTCCGCTTGAGGATCTCGAGGTGGATCTTCTCCCGGACCTCGGCCTCGACGGCGATGGGATCTTTCTTGGGAGCCGTGACCGTCATCGTCCCTCCTTCAAGTTCCCGTCATTATCGCACGCCGGCCGGTACTTACGTCGCGTGCTAGACTCTGCCCCGTGCGCGTCCTGGCCGTAGAGACGTCTACGCTCGCGGGTGGCGTCGCTCTACTCGACGGTGACCGACTCGTGGGCGAATATCTGCTCGACGTTCGAGCCACGCACTCCGAGCGCTTGATGCCCGCCATCGACCGGCTTCTCGCGGATGCGGGCTGGGCACCAGGCGACCTCCAGGGCCTCGCCGTCGCCGTCGGACCCGGCTCCTTCACAGGCCTGCGCATCGGCCTGTCGGCCATCAAGGGCCTGGCCCTGGCCCTGGCCATCCCGATCGCCGCGGTTCCGACCCTCGATGCCATGGCTGCCGCGCTTCCCTTCGCCGAGCTCCCGGTGTGTCCGGTCATCGATGCGCGTAAGGGCGAGGTGTACGCGTCACTCTATCGGTGGGACGATGACGGCATGCGGCGTGAGTGGGACTATCTCGCCGTCCCGCCTGAGACCCTGGCCGCGCGCCTCATCGAGCCCGTGGTTCTCGTGGGCGACGCCGCCCACCTCATCGCCACGCCGTACGCGCGGCTGGCGCCGGCCCATCGCCGCGTCTCGTCACCGTCCGCCGTCGGTGTCCTCGGGCTGACCCGCCTGGCTGCGGGAGAGGCCGTGTCGGCCGCCGATCTCGTCCCCATCTATCTGCGGCCGTCCGAGGCCGAGCTGAAGCGTCGTGTCGCTGCTGTCAATTGAGCGGATGCGGCCGCTCGATCTCGACGACGTCCTGTCGATCGAGCGCGCGTCGTTCTCGATGCCGTGGTCGCGCGGCGCGTTCCTCTACGAGATGGAGCAGAACCAGGTGGCACGCTGCTTCGTCGTCCGCCACGGCGCCCGGGTGGCCGGGTACGTGTGCCTGTGGGAAGTCGCCGACGAGTTGCACATCACCAACATCGCCGTTCATCCCGATCTCCGCCGGCGCGGGATCGCACGCACCCTGCTCGAGCGCGTCCTCGCCGACGCCCGCCAGCGCGCCATCAGGCTCGTCGTCCTGGAGGTCAGGCCCAGCAACGCCGAGGCGCTCGCCCTCTACGAATCGTTCGGGTTCCGCGTGGTCGGCCGACGCCGTGGCTACTACTACGACACCGGGGAGGACGCGCTCGTGATGGAGGCAAGCCTGGCCGAAGGGGAGACGCGCAGCGAGGCCCGAGGGGGGAACCGCCGGCCGCGTTGAGCGGTTTACGCGATTACGTTGATATGCGCTTGGCCTTGCTCTTTGCCGTGAGCCTCCTGTGCGCGCCCAGCCTGGCCACGGCGCAGCCCTCGCCGGCCGAGGTTGCTCGCGGGCGCTATATCTTTGGGGCGACCGGCGGCTGCGGCTGCCACACGGTGCCCAAGGAGACGGCGAATGCCGGTGGGCGGCGCTACGACGGCCCGTTCGGCACCGTGTACTCGACCAACATCACGCCCGACCGCCAGGCCGGGATCGGCGCCTGGACCGATGAGCAGATCATTACCGCGATCCGCTCCGGGCGGCGTCCGAATGGCGAGCGTTTGCTGCCTGTGCATCCGTTCACGGTGTTCAACGGCATGGCGGCCGAGGATCTCAAGGCGCTCGTCGCCTTTCTCCGTACGACGCCTCCGGTCAATCGCGCGAATCAACCGAAACGCATCACCGTGCCGATGTTCGAGTCCGTGTTCCTCCCGGCCTGGCTGGCCGCGTTTGCGCCGCGCGAGACACCGCCGGCGGCGGCGCCGACCAGTGGCATCGCTCGCGGCGAGTACCTGGTGCGCGCCGTCGGTCACTGCGGCGAATGCCACACGCCACGCACGATGACGTACGCGACCGACAACTCGCGCTTCCTGGCTGGCAACCCGCAGGGACCGGAAAAATCCGAGGTCCCGAACATCACCCCCGACCCCCAGACGGGGCTGACGTGGTCGGAGGAGGAGATTGCCGAGTACCTCGCCACGGGCAACAAGCCCGATGGCGACGTCGCCGACGGTCTGATGGCCGAGGTGATCCAGGGAACGCTCGCCGGCTATCGCGACCTCACCAAAGCCGACCGGCTCGCCATCGCGCACTATCTCAAATCGATTCCTCCGGTGAGGAACAAGATCGGCAAGTAGGCGAAGCGTGCGGTGACCCTCAACCGACGGCGTCGAGCGCCGTCGAGCAAAGGAGGCAGGATGAAGCGTCACGCGACCACCGGCATCATCATGATCAGTCTCATCGCAGTGATCGCCGTCGGTTGTGCCACCGGCTCGCGATCGGAGAAGATCGGCTCCGGCGACATCGTCGCCGATCGCCAGCGCCTGATGAAGCTCAACGGCGCGAGCTGGGCCGACGCCCAGGCCAAGATGAAGGCTGGTAACATCGAGGGAATCGCCGTCAACGCCGAGACGATGGCCCTCAACTCCGAGCACATTCCGATGCTGTTCCCGGAGGGCTCGCTCACCGACAAATCCAAGGCGAAGCCCGAGATCTGGCAGAAGCGGCCCGAGTTCGACTCCGCGGCAAAGAACATGGGGCAGTGGGCGGTGAAGCTGCGTGACACGGCTCGCACCAAGGACGCGGCGGCCACCGAGGTCGTGATGAAGGACTTCGGCCGGCAGGCGTGCGGCACCTGCCACACGCCGTTCCGCGTTCCGCCGCCGCAGCAGCCGACGCCACCCCGGTCGTAGCCCGTGCTCGGAGGGGGCCGTCGCGGCCCCCTCCGAGGCTCGTGGCAACCGAACGATGAGAGGAGACTCCATGCGGACATCCACGATGCGACGGTACGTGGCCGTGGTCGTAGCGCTGCTGGTTGCTGTGGGCATCGCTCCGGCGCTGCCGGCGGCGGCCGACGTCATGACGTTCAAGCTGTTGACCAACTACTCGCAGGCGAGCTTCCGGAGCGATGCGCCGCTCGAGACTTTCGTCGGGACGTCCGCACTCGAAGGCATCCAGGGAACCCTCACCGTGGATCCGGCCAAGCCCGACGACGCCCGGGGCAACGTGCGCGTCGACATGAATCGCGTCACCACCGGCATCGAGAAGCGCGACGCCGACATGCGATCGAAGAATTACCTGGACACGGAGGTCGAGGCCAACCGATGGGTGACGTTCGAGGTCCAGCGGGTCGAAGTGACCGGCCCTCTCGTGCCCGGGAAGGAGACGCCGGCCAAGGTGCACGGCATCCTGACCATCAAGCAGAAAGCGGTGCCGAAGGTCGCCGAGGCGACGGTGACGTACATCAAGCTGACGCCGGAGCAGGTCGAGTCCCAGAAGCGCTTCGGCTTCACGGGCGACAACCTGAAGGTGAAGGCCAAGTGGACCGCGACCTTCACCGAGCACGGCATACAGGTGCCTCAGCTCCTCTTCCTCAAGGTCGCCAACGAGATCCAGATGGCGACCGATCTGGTCTTTGTGCGCACGCAGTGACCGAGGCGGCGGGGCGGGTCCGGCCGCCCCGCACCTTTCTGATACAATCCGGCCGCTTCAAGCCCGATGGCCGGATCTGACGCCACGTCCCCCCGACGGCCCGACGCGCTGACGCTCGTCGAGCGGATGCGCGCCGGCGACCGGTTGGCGCTGGCGCGACTGATCACCCACGTGGAGAACCGCACGCCGGCGGTGCCCGCCATCATGAAGGCCGTCCACGGCGCCGGCCGCGACACGTTCGTGCTCGGCATCACGGGTCCTCCTGGCGCCGGGAAGTCCACCGTGGTCGATCGCCTCACCGCGCTCCTCCGCGAGCGCGGGCACACGGTGGGCATCGTCGCCGTCGATCCGTCGAGCCCGTTCACCGGGGGCGCGGTGCTCGGCGATCGCATCCGGATGCAAGGCCACGCCCTCGATACCGGCGTGTTCATCCGCTCGATGGCCACACGCGGCGCCTTCGGCGGTCTCGCTCGCGCCACCGGCAACGCGATCAAGCTGCTGGCGGCCTTCGGCTTTCAGTGGGTCCTCATCGAGACGGTCGGCGTCGGTCAGACGGAGCTCGACATCATGAAGCTCGCGGACACCACCGTGGTCGTCCTCGTCCCCGAATCGGGCGACGCCATCCAGACGATGAAGGCGGGACTCATGGAGGCCGCCGACGTCTTCGTCGTGAACAAGGCCGACCGCGCCGGCGCCCCCGCGTTGATGGCCGAGCTGAAGTTCGCGGCTCACCTCGCCTACACGAGCCCGGGCGCGCCACGGGACATCGACTGGGAGGTGCCGGTGCTGGCCACCGAAGCCCAGGCGGGGACCGGTATCACCGAGCTGTTCGACGCCATCGCGCAGCACCGTGCCGCGCTCACGACGACCGGCGCGCTGCAGGAGCGGCGGCGCGCCCGCCGGCGCGACGAGCTGCGAGCGCTGCTGGTCGACGAGTTCATGGCGCGCGTGGATGAGCGGCTCCGCGCCGGTGAGCTGGCCACGACGTTTCAGCGCGTCGCCGACGACGAAATGGACCCGTACTCCGCGGCCCAGGCCGTCCTCGCCGTGCTATCGTTGAGGCCCTCATGACCCAGGTCCCGTTCCGCGACACGTTCTGGAACGTTCCTGGCTGGGCTCAGGTCGCTCTCTACGTGGGAGCGCTCGTTGCGATCGCCGTCTTCGCCTACGGGATGTGGCAACGGATCACGCTATGGCGCGCCGGCGGGCCGGAGAACCGCTTCGATCACGTTCCCCAGCGTCTGAGGCTGGTCGCGCTCCACGCCCTCGGCCAGGCCCGCACGCTGTCGCAGGCCTACCCGGGCGTCATGCACGCCACGATGTTCTGGGGCTTCCTCGCACTCTTCATGGGCACCGTGCTCGCCACCGTCGACTACGACATCACGCTGCCGCTCTTCGGCTACAAGCTGCTCAAGGGCGACTTCTATCTGTGCTACGAGACCGTGCTCGACCTGTTCGGGTTGTTCTTCGTCATCGGTCTGGGGATGGCGGTGTGGCGGCGCTTCGTCGTGCGTCCCGACAAGGTCGACCCGACGGCCCGCTTCGCGGCGGTGCTGGCGCTTCTCTTCGTGATCAACGTGACCGGCTTCGTCATGGAAGCGGCCCGGCTGGCCGTCGTCCAGCCGGCGTGGGCGCGCTGGTCACCGGTGGGCTACGCGCTCGGCCAGACGATGCTCGCGGCCGGAATGTCGGAGGCTGCGCTGCGGTCCACCCATCTCTCGGTGTGGATCTTCCACGCCGTGCTCGCACTCGGGTTCATCGCGATCATCCCGTACTCCTACTTCGTCCATCTCATCACGACGCCGCTCAACATCTTCTTCGCCAAGCTCACGCCGCGCGGCGCCATCGCTGCGATCCCCAACATCGAGGAGGCGGAAGCGCTCGGCGTGTCGAAGCTCGAGGAGTTCTCGTGGAAGCGGCGGCTCGACTTCGACGCCTGCGTGGAATGCGGGCGCTGCCAGGCCGCGTGCCCCGCATACCTGTCGGGAACGGCGCTGAGCCCCAAGCGCATCATCGTAAAGCTGAAGCGACATCTCCACGGCGAGCTGGCCGGGCCGATCCACGGCGAGCTGATCAAGCCCGAAGAGCTGTGGGCGTGCACGACGTGCATGGCCTGCGTGCAGGAGTGCCCGGCCTTCATCGACATCGTCGACACGATCATCGATCTCCGCCGTTACCTGGCGCTGTCGGAGGGCGCCTTGCCCTCGACGGCGCCGCAGTCGCTACAGAACATCCAGCGGGCCGGGAACCCGTGGGGCCTGCCGGCCGGCGAGCGCCTGGCCTGGGCCCAGGGCCTCGACGTTCCCGTCCTCGAAGAGGGGATGGATGTCGAGTACCTCTACTGGGTGGGATGCTCGGCGTCCTACGACCGGCGTAACCAGGCCATCGCGCGCGCCGTGGTCAAGATCCTGAAAGCGGCCGGCGTGTCGTTCGCGGTGCTGGCCGAAGAGCGCTGCCACGCCGAGGTCGCCCGGCGGCTGGGCGAGGAGTACCTCTACCAGACCGTGGCGCAGGAGAACATCGAGAACCTCAATCGCTACGGGGTGCGGAAGGTGATCACGCACTGCCCGCACTGCTTCAACACGATCAAGAACGAGTTCCCGCAGTTCGGCGGCACCTACGAGGTCGTTCACCACTCGGTCCTGATCCAGGAGCTGATCGCGAGTGGGCGGATCAAGCCGAAGAAGACGCTCGACGCCACCGTCGTCTTCCACGATTCGTGTTACCTCGGCCGCTACAACGGAATCATGGATGCGCCGCGCGACGTCGCCCGCGCCGTGCCGGGGCTACGCGTCATCGATCCGCCGCGGACCCGCGAGCGCGGCCTGTGCTGTGGCGGCGGCGGCGGTCACATGTGGATGGAAGTGAAATCCGAGAAACGCGTGAACGTCATCCGCGTCGAGGAGCTGCTGGCGACGCGCGCGAACGTCGTCGGCACCGCCTGTCCGTTCTGCCTGGCCATGGTGGACCTCGGGCGAAAGGTGAAGGAGGCCGAGGAGACGCTGGCGGTCAAGGACGTGAGCGAGCTCGTCGCCGAGAGTCTGGAGTGAAGGGATTGTTGCGGGCGCTGCCCGACATGGCGCGGCTCATCACCCGCCTCGTGTCCGATCCCGGGCTGCCACGACCGGTCAAGATCGCGCTGGCGGCCGCCGCCGTCTATCTGGCCAACCCCTTCGACCTGATTCCTGATTTCCTGCCGCTGGTCGGCTACCTCGACGACGTCCTGGTGGCGACCATTGTCCTCGACGGCATCCTGAACTACGTCGACCGCAAGCTGGTCTTGAAATACTGGCCGGGGACCGCGCAGTCCCTGGACCGACTGGCCCGGGCGGCCCGCCTGGTCACCGTCTGGGTGCCCGAGCGCTTCAAAACTCGGATCTTCGCACCGCGCTAGCCATGTCCGGGCGCTGCAGCCTCTCTCTGGTGCACCGAAGCGAGATCGCATAGCGATGCACGCTGACTACGTCGATGTGATCCGTCGCCGTCTCGCCATTCCGCCGGCCGATGGCCCCGACAAGGTCACGACGCTCGACGAAGCCGTGCGTCGATTGACGGTACCCGGGCAGACCATCTTTCTCGGGGCGGCTCACGGCCGACCCAATGCGCTGGTGCGTGAGCTGGTACGCCAGTGGTGGGGCCGTCGGCCCGGTTGGACGCTCGGCTGCACTGGCTTCGGCTCGCCGTGGACGTCGCTCGTCGTCGGTGGCCTCGTCGAGCGCCTGGTGACGACGTTCATCGGCGAAGGCTATCCATTTCCGGTGCCCCAGGCCCTCGTCGGCCGCGCGGTGCTCGACGGCCGGGTTGTCGTGCAGAACTGGTCGATGCTGACGCTGCCACTGCGGCTGCTCGCCGGCGCGATGGGCGTGCCGTTCACGACGACGCGCTCGCTGCTGGGCTCCTCGATGGAGGAGGACAACGCGCGCGACGGCGACTTCGTGGCCACCGACGATCCGTTTGGTGGAGGTGGCCGAGTCGGCCTGGTGCGCGCGTTCACGCCCGATCTCGCGCTCTTCCACGCGTGGGCGGCCGATCGCGCCGGCAACGTGATCGCGGCCGCGCCGCTGAACGAGAACTTCTATGCCGCGATGGCCGCTCGCCGCGGCGCGATCGTGTCGGTGGAGAAGATCGTTTCAACGGAGTTCATCCGACGTCACGCGGAGCTGGTGAAGCTGCCCGGCCAGTACGTCGCTGCCGTCGTGGAGGCGCCGTTCGGCGCGCACCCGGCCGGGATGTACGGCATGAACGTGCCGGAGCTGGAGGCGTACGCCGAAGATCTCGAGTTTATCCTCGGCCTGCGCGGCGCGTTTCGACAGCCGGAGACTGCCGAGGCGTGGATTCGCGAGTGGATGTTGAGCGTCCCCGACCAGGCGGCGTATGTCGCCAAGCTCGGCTATGCGCGGATCATGGAGATCAAGGGGCGGGCGCACACCGATGCCTGGATCGCCGAGCTCGAATCGCTGGCGTCTGCGATCCCGACCGAGGCGACGCCGAATCCCGGCGAGCGCATGGTGGTCGCCGCAGCCGCCACCCATGAAGATGCCCATGACGTGGAGGATGTCCGTGAGCATCTTGCACGAAGGAAAGTTGCGGAACGAGAACACGAAGGGCTCGGCCGGGCGCGGCAGATAGCCGACCATGCCCGTCTCCGCCATCACCTCGACGTCCACGCCGGCCGCCTTCATCTCGTAGGCCGAGAGCCAGGCGGCCAGATTGGAGTTCCCGACACCGGCCAGGTACGTCCGATAGCCGCGCGCCCTCACCTTCTCGCTGAGCAGGCGGGGCGAGAACCGGTGCCTGGGCTCGCTGGCCGCCGGTCAGATCGACAAGCACGGCAACATCAATTCCACCATCGTGCCCGGCAAGACGTACATCACGGGCTCCGGCGGCGCCAACGACATCTGCTCGTCGGCGCGCGAGGTCGTGGTGACCCTCGCCCAGAGCCGCCAGCGCTTCGTCGAGAAAGCTCCCTACGTGACGGCGCCGGGACGACGCGTCACGACCGTTGTGTCCGATCTCGGCGTGTACGAGAAGGCGGACGAGCACGGCGAGCTTGTGTTGACCGGCGTCTACGCCGATCGCGCGGAAGGCGATGCCGTGGCCGCAGCGCGCGCCGCCTGCGGCTGGGACCTCGCCGTCGCTCCCACGCTGCGTCGGTTCGAGGCGCCTGATCCCGATCAGCTCAGGCTCGTGCGGATGTTCGATCCTCGCCGCTATTTCCTGGGATAGGAGGTCGAGGTCGATGGCGGAACCCACGATCGGTCTCGTCGGTGTCGGCGGGTACGTCCCCCGCTATCGCCTTTCAGGCAAGGCGCTCGCTCAGGTGTGGGGCGGGGGCGCCAGCGGCGAGCGCGCCGTGGCCAACTACGACGAGGACGCGCTCACCATGGCGACCGAGGCGGCGCTCGACGCGATGGCCGGACGCGAGTCGAGCCGCGTCGGCGCCTGCTTCTTCGCCTCGACCTCGGCGCCGTACGTCGAGAAGTCCAACGCGACGCTCCTGGCCACCGTCGTCGATCTTCCGATCGCGGTCCTGACCGCCGACATCACCGGGTCGCTTCGCTCCGGGACCACGGCGCTTCGCCTCGCGCTCGACGCCGTCGCGGCCGGATCCGTGCGTGAAGCCCTGGTGGCCGCCGGCGACATGAGGCCGGTCGCGCCCGGCGGGGAGCTCGAGCCGCTGCTCGGCGACGGCGCCGGTGCCGCCGTGGTGGGCGGAGACGGCGTCATCGCGACCTTCGCCGGCGGCTTCGCCGTGAGCCACGAGTTCACCGACGTCTGGCGTAATGACGGCGACCGCTACGTCACCGCGCTGCCGGATGCGACGTTCGTGAAGTCTTACGGCCTCGACCGGCACATTCCTGAGGCCATCACCGGCCTCCTCGAGAGGACCGGGCGCAAGAAAGAAGACATCGCCAAGCTCGTGCTCTATGGCCCCGACGCGCGGACGCATGCCGCGCTGGTGCGTCAGCTCAAGTTTCCCGACTCGGCGATGCCGAAGGAGTCGGTCATCGGCAGGGCGGGTAACACCGGCACCGCGTCCTGCCTGCTCGGCCTGGCGGCGGCGCTGGAAGAGGCGCGGCCTCACGACCAGATCCTCGTCGTCTCCTACGGCAACGGCGCCGAGGCTCTGCTCTTCGAGGCGACAGACGCTCTCGCGTCGTATCGTGCGAGTCGGCCAGTCAGCCAGCAGCTCGCGGCCGGCCGACCGCTCGCGTCGTACGGCAAGCTGCTGCGCTTCCGGCGCCACGTGGAGACCGAGGTGATCCGAGCGTTCTCGAGCGTGCCGACGGCGGTGCGCGAGGAGCGCCAGAACTTCCGCCTCTACGGCCAGAAGTGCAGCGACTGCGGGGCCGTCAGCTACCCGCGGCGGCACCTCTGCTGGAAGTGCTCGTCGACCCGGCTCGCGGAGCACAAACTCGGCCGTCGTGGGCGGGTCTTCACGTTCACGAAGGACCACCTCGTCCCCAGCCCCGACCCTCCGACCGTCATGGTGGCGGCGGATCTCGAGGACGGGGCGCGCTTCTACGCCCAGCTCACCGATTGCGATCCCGGCACCGTGACCTTCGAGATGCCGGTCGAGCTGACCTTTCGCCGGATCCACGAGGGCGAGGACTACGTGAACTACTTCTGGAAGTTCAGGCCGGCGTCCGTCTAAGCACAGCATCCATATAGAAGGTTGCGTCGACTCGCGACTCGCCGCCTTCCTCGACCCGCTCGCCGAGGTCGCACATCGCCTCGACGTTCATGCGATAGCGGCATCGTTCCGGCTTTCTGCGCGACAGCCGACAGCGGAGCCAGGATCATCGACACGACTGCGACGGCCACGATGAAGAGTGCGGAACGAGCGCGCGACACGAGGTTATAAGGAACGGTCGGGGCGTGCTTGATCGAGGAGAACGGCGACCGTTCGCCGTACGGGAGGGTGCCGGCGAACGGCGCCGCTCTTCCTCTAATGAGAAAGATCAGAGCCCGAGTCGACCGAAGATAGTGCAAAGAGCGCGCCGCACGTGGAAGCGTCGACGTGACGCGCATTAGCGGAGAGGCCAGCGGTGAAGGATGGTGACCATGTCAGTCTCAGCGACACCAACCAGTGCCGTCACGAACCCCAGGGTTGAAGAAGCCCCCCTCCGGATCGCATAGAATGGCCGCCCGACGAGGCATGCCATGA
Organism: Candidatus Rokuibacteriota bacterium; assembly: GCA_003220615.1. Lineage (GTDB taxonomy): Bacteria > Methylomirabilota > Methylomirabilia > Rokubacteriales > CSP1-6 > 40CM-68-15. The sequence goes on along the minus strand of QHTB01000149.1, from coordinate 80,434 downwards.
ATCGGAGGTGTCCATGGCCGTCGTCCTGATCACGGGTTGCAGCAGCGGCATCGGCCTCGCCACCGCGCGCCACTTCGCGCGGCTCGGTGACGAGGTCCATGCGGGCGTTCGTCATCCGAGCACTGCCTGGGAGCTCACGGCGGCGATCGAGAGCGACAAGCTGAAGATTGCTCCGCTGACGCTCGACGTCGATGACGATGCATCCGTGCGGCGTGGCGTGCAGGAGGTCATCGCACGCTCGGGCCGTATCGACGCCCTCGTGAACAACGCGGGGATCGGCGGGGGCGGCCCGATCGAGGACGTGCCGATCGAGTTCGCGAAGTCCATGTTCGAGACGAACTACTTCGGAACCATTCGCATGATCCAGGCCGTGCTGCCGGGGATGAGGGAGCGCCGCAGTGGAGCTATCGTGAACGTGAGCTCGATCGCCGGTCGGCTCGCCATCGCCGGGCACGGTCACTACTCGGCGGTCAAGCACGCCCTCGAAGCCGCGAGCGAAGCCCTGGCCCAGGAAGTCCTCGCCTTCGGGATCCGCGTGGCCGTCGTCGAACCGGGCGTCGTCGTCACGCCGATCTTCTCGAAGGCCAGGCGGTTCGCCGATCCCGCCTCGCCCTACCGCGTCCACGTGCACCGGCTGCTGCTCTTCTACCAGATGCAGATGAAGATGCCGAGCCAGCCGTCGGACGTGGCGGCCGTGATCTACGAGGCGGTCACGACCCCCGAGCCGAAGCTGCGCTGGCTGGTGGGCGAGGACGCCCGGCGGCTGACCGCGGGGCGCCAGCGGTTGAGCGACGAGGAATACGTGGCGACCGGTCGACCCATGGCCGACGAGGAATACCTCGACCTGATGCGCCGTCGTTACGGCTTCGTGTGGTGAGGATCAGTTCCAGGAGACGAGCAGGGTCGTGAAGATCATGTCGTGCCGCGCGTCCTCGGCGCTCACCCAGCGCTCGAAGGTCGCCCCGCAGTCGCAACACGCCGAGAGGTTGTACCCCTCGGGACCGGGCGGAGGCACAGCGGCTACGGCCACGGCGTTGGGCCCGCACCCTTCGTGCACGCTCATGAATTTTTGCAGCTGCCTGTACACGCCTTTCACGACGAGGCCTCCTGGGCGCTGCGCGATCAACAGGCTTACTGCAACACGTGGGCCAGAGGCTATCAATTGGAAGATCTTCATTACGGCCGAGATGCCGTCAGTTGCCCATCACCAGGCCTCCATCAATATTGATGGCCTGACCGGTCATGTAATCGGAGTCGGCGGACGCGAAGAAGGCGACGAGTCCCGCCACGTCTTCAGGACGCTCGGGCCGCCCGAGCGGAATGCCAGCGGTCCGACGCTTCCAGGCTTCGCCCGTCGCCCAGCCTTCGATCGCCGACCATTCGGCATCGAGCCTTTCCCACAGGGGCGTTTGCACCACACCGGGGCAGATGCAGTTCGACGTGACACGGTGTGGAGCGAAGGCCTGGGCGGCGGTTCGCGCGAGGCTGACCACCGCTGCCTTCGAGGCGGCATACGGGGCGGTGAGTGGGAGGCCACCCCGATAGGCCGCGATGGACGCGGTGTGGATCATCTTTCCCCGCAGCTCGGAGCCCGCGATCGGATCCTGTTGGATCATGCGCCGCGCGGTTGCCTGGAGCACGAAGAAGACGGCCTTGAGATTGACGTCCATCAGGCGATCCCAGTCGGCGGGCGTGACGTCGAGCAATGGCTTGCCCTGGATGATTCCGGCGTTGTTGAAGAGAACGTCGAGGCGGCCCCAGCGCTGCCAGGCGGCGTCCAGCATCGCCTCGATGTCGCCTGCGCGTATGACGTCGGCCCGCACGGCGTGCTGGCCGAGCTCGGCGGCGAGCTTCGCGGCCGCGCCCCCATCCACGTCGGCGATGAGCACGCGAGCGCCGTCGGCCGCCAATCGCCTGGCGCACGCGGCGCCGATCCCGCTGGCGCCACCGGTGATCAACACGGTGCGGCCGGTCAATGTCCTGTTTGCCATGCCGGGATTATGGCATCGGTGTCACGGCGGAAAAGGTCGGGGGAGAACGCCCGGGCGTGGCATGGCGGCGCCCGCCAAATAGTCGCGGAACAAGACGAGGGTTCGTGGCACGGCTGTAGCGGATGACATCTGGTATGATGATGGCCATGTGGCGGCTGCTCGGGGGGCTCTTCGTGGTGGCGCTGACGACGATTGGATCCGCGTCGGCCCAGCAGATCGAGATCGAGGCTCCAGTCCCCGAACGTCCACGGCCGACGCTGCTCCTTCCGCCGGGCGACCTTTACGAGACGACGCGCCCGTACGACGCGAACAATTACCCGAGTCCGCCGCTCGTGAACTTCGATCCAGCCTTCATCGGGCCGCTTTCGACGAAGATCGAGACGCCAACGAGCACCGGCCGGGTGGGCTTCGCTGGATGGATCTCACCGAACACACCGGTGGGAGCCGAGGCGACGGGACGGCGTTGGGATCCGGGCTGGTTCGCGCTGGGGTTCACCATCGAGTGGGGCGGGCCACCACCCGCTCCGCCGGCGAAGCGGCCGCCCTTACGCTGATCGAATGATCGTCTTCCTCAGGCCGGAGCCGGCCTGATGGCACTCCTTCGCGGCAACTTGCACGCCCACACGACGTTCTCGGATGGCGTGCTCCCGCCGGAGGGGCTCATCGCCGAGTACGAGACGCTCGGCTATGACTTCCTCGCGATCACCGACCACGACGACCTGATCACCGAGGGCTACTGGGAAGCGATCGCCAAGCTCGCTCCCAGGCTGCTGCTGTTCTCGGGCGTCGAGCTCTCGTGGGCCGAGTTCCCGCAGCACGTGGGGCGCGTGAAGGGTGACCGCGAAACGCTGCACGTGCTCAATCATCCGGCGCGCTACCGGCTGAGCGTGCGCGACACGCTCACGCGGATTCGCCGCATCACCGCCCAGGGAATCAACCTCGACGCGATCGAGATCACCGACACCGGTCTCTACCGCCCCGTCTACGACTCGTCGGAGATCCCGCTGGCGAAGATCGCCACCGACGACGCCCACCAGCCGGTGCACTTCGGGCGCGCCTGGATCGAGGTCGATGCGCCGCGCTCGCGCGACGCTATCATCCGCGCCATCCGGGCCGGCAACTTTCGTCTCGGGTTCCGTCAGGGCAACCTCGCGCTCTAGCGAACCGACTCGCCGGTCTGTGGTAGCCTGGCCGGCGAACACGCCCATGCAGACCATTCGGATCGGCCACAGCCCGGACGCCGACGACGCGTTCATGTTCTACGCCCTCACCGCGGGCAAGGTGACCATTCCCGGCGCGCGCGTCGAGCACGTGCTCGACGACATCGAGTCATTGAACCGCCGGGCCCGGACCGGAGAGCTGGAGGTGACCGCCGTCTCGGCGGCGACCTACGTGCTCGTCGCGGATCGTTACCGCCTGATGGATGCGGGCGCGTCGATGGGCAAGGGCTACGGCCCGATTCTCGTGGCGCGCGAGCCGATCGCCGAGCGCGAGATTCCCCGGCGCGTCGTCGCCATTCCGGGCAGTCACACCACCGCGTCGCTCCTCTTGCGTATGTACCTGCCGGAGGAACCTCCGCTGATCGAGGTCGCGTTCGACAAGATCCCCAGCGCGGTGCTGGAGGGCCAGGCCGATCTTGGCCTGCTCATCCACGAGGGGCAGATCACCCATTCTTCGATGGGCCTGGTGAAGGTGCTCGATCTCGGCGAGCGCTGGCAGCGCGAGACCGGCCTTCCGCTGCCCCTCGGCGTGAACGTGATGCGCCGCGACCTCGGCGAGCCGATGCACGTCGCGATCTCACGGGGCCTGCGCGACTCCATCGCCTGGGCCCACGCTCACGTGGACGAGGCGCTCGAGTACGCGATGCGCTACGGGCGGGGGATCGACAAGGAGACGTGCCGGCGCTTCGTGCTGATGTACGTCAACGACTACACGGTCACGCTGGGCGCCGAGGGGCGAGCGGCGCTGGAGCGGCTGTTCACGAAGGCCCAGCAGCAACGCCTCATCGCCGCCGTTCCCCCGCTCGACGCGATCTGACCTCGCCGATTACCAGGCCTTGACGATCTCGTAGGTGGTGGTGCGCTGGACCGGCGCGAAGCCGGCCTCGCGGATCAGCGCCGTGATGTCCTCGACGGTGATCGTGTTCACGTAGTCGGCGGCCTTGTGCACGTTCTCCTCGAACAGCGTCCCACCCCAGTCGTCGGCGCCGAAGTGGAGCGCGATCTGGCCGGCGCGCTTGCCCTCCGAGAACCACGACGCCTGGATGTGCTCGAAGTTGTCCAGATAGAGACGTGAGGCCGCCAGCATTCGAAGGTACGCGTTGGGGCCCTTGTAGTGCTTGATCCACTTCTCGAGCAGCGTGTTGCCGGGCTTGAACGACCACGGCACGAACGCCGTGAAGCCACCGTGCGCGTCCTGTAATTCGCGGATCGCCTCCCAGTGATCGACCACGTCGTCCGGGGTTTCCACGTGGCCGTACATCATCGTGGCCGTGGACTTGAAACCCCGCCGGTGCGCGTCGCGGTGGACGTCGAGCCAGGCGGCCGGGCCGCCCTTCTTGGGCTCGATGCGCGTGCGCACGCGCTCGGACAATATCTCGGCGCCTCCGCCGGGAATCGTCCGCTGTCCCGCCTCCCACAGGCGGTCGAGGACGTCGCCGATCGTAAGATGGCTCACCATGGCCATCGTCTGGATCTCCGACGCGGTGAAGAAGTGTGGGGTGACCTGCGGAAACCGCCGGCGCGTCTCCGTGACGAGGTCCAGATAGTACTGAAGCGGTAGGGCCGGGTTGTGGCCGCCCTGGAGCAGCACCGTCGTCGCGCCCTTGGACGCCGCGAACTCGATCTTGGTCAGCACTTCGTCCACCGTGAGCGTCCACGCCTCGGGATCGCCCGGCTTCCGATAGAAGGCGCAGAACTGGCAGTCGGTGATGCAGACGTTCGTGTAGTTGGGGTTCGAGTCGATGACGAACGTCACGCGCTTGTCGGGGACGCGCGCGAACCGAACCTCCTGGGCGAGAGCCCCCAGCTCGAGGAGCCCGGCCTCGGCGAGGAGGAACCTGCCCTCGTCGCGATCGAGTCGCTTTCCGTTGCGCGCCTTGTCGGCGATGCGATCGAGCACTAGTTCCACACCTGCACGACGTTGTAGAGCGCGTCGCGCTCGACGGCGATCTTGCCGGCATCGTGGATCATCCGTAAGAGCTGCTCGCGGGCGACGCCCGCCGGCGTCTCGGCGCCCGAGAGGTGCTGGATGCGCTCGTCCTCCAGCGTGCCGTTGACGTCGTCAGCGCCGAAGTTGAGCGCGATGGACGCCGTCTCCTCGCCCAGGGTCACCCAGTACGCTTCGACGTGGGGGAAGTTGTCGAGCATCAGCCGGGACGTGGCGATCGTCTTGAGGCTATCGGCGGGCGGCGTTTGTCGCGGCACGAGCTTCGTCGTCGCCACCTGGTAGGCGAGGGGGACGAAGGTGAGGAACCCACCAGAGGCGTCCTGCTGCTCGCGCAGCCTCACCAGGTGATCGACGCGCTCGGCCAGCGTCTCCACGTGGCCGTACAGCATCGTCGCGTTCGTGGGAATGCCGAGGGCGTGGGCGATACCGTGGATCTCACACCAGCGCTCGGGATCGGCCTTGCCGGTGTACTTGAGGAGGCGGGCCAGCCGGGACGAGAAGATCTCGGCGCCTCCGCCTGGCATCGAGCGCAGGCCGACGGCCTTGAGACGGGCCAGCGCCTCCTTGGGCTCGATCTTCCAGCGCCGCCAGAAGTAGTCGATCTCGGCCGCGGTGAACGCCTTGATCTGGACTTCGGGATGCGCGTGGTGGATCGCCTCGATCATCCGCTCGTAGTACTCGAACGGCCACTCGGGATGGTGACCGCCCACGATGTGCACCTCGCGCACGCCGTCCTTGACCATCGCAACCATGTCCTCGATGGAGTGCTCGTAGGCGCCGGCTTCGCCCTTCTTGCGCGCGAAGCCGCAGAACGTGCACGAGAGCACGCAGAGGTTGGTCGGAGTCACGTGGCGGTTGATGACGAAGTAGACGCGGTCGGCCTCGCGACGGCGCTTGGCGTGATCGGCCATGCGCCCGACGCCGAGGAGATCCTCGGTCTCGAGCAAGATCAGGCCCTCGGCGGCGGTGAGCCGCGCGCCCGCCCGAACTTTGTCCCAGATCGGCGTCAGCCGCCCGTCGGAAAATCGCACTGGCTGTGTCCTCCTCGCTTCCGGTCCGGGCCGCCTTCGGCACGGCCGGTCTGCATGCTAAAGGTGCGTCAGGATGAGTGTCAAGATTTCGCGCGGTGGTATCCTGATTTCTGTTTCCGGACGATCAGAAAGGAGAAGCGCTCGATGCACACTCGTCGCAGTTTCCTCAAGGGCGCGGTCGCTGCGACGGCCGCGGTGGCCGCCGGCCCCACGATCCTGGTGCGCGATGCCCGGGCAGCCGGACAGCTGAAAATCTTACAGTGGAGCCACTTCGTCCCCGCCTACGACAAGTGGTTCGATCCGTGGGCCAAGGAGTGGGGCAGCAAGCACGGAGTGGACGTCACCGTGGACCACGTCGGGTTCGCCGACGTCGTTCCGCGCGCGACCGCGGAAGTCGCCGCCCAGTCCGGTCACGACATCCACATGTTCCTCGGGCTGGCCAGCGCCTTCGAGGAGCACGTGATCGACCTCGCCGACGTCGTGACGAGCCTCGAGAAGAAATACGGCAAGCCGGTGGAGCTGGCGCGTCGCTCGACCTACAACCCGTTCACCAAGAAGCAATTCGCGCTCTCCGACATGTGGGTGCCCGATCCCGGCAACTACCACAAGGAAGTGTGGACGAAGATCGGGATGCCGAACGGACCGGTCACCTACGACGACCTCGTGAAGGCGGCGCCGGAGATCAAGAAGGTCGCCCCCCAGATGCAGATCCCGATCGGTGTCGGCCTTTCCCAGGACATCGACTCCAACATGGCCGTGCGCAACATCCTCTGGTGCCATGGCGGCTCCATCCAGGACAAGGATAGCAACGTCGTCCTCAACTCTCCCGAGACGCTGCGCGCGCTCGAGTACACCAAGAAGCTCTACTCGGTCGGCATGACCCAGGCCGTGCTGTCGTGGAACGCCGCCTCCAACAACCAGGCGTTCAACGCCCAGGAGACGGCGTACATCCTCAACTCGATCTCCGCCTATCGCACGGCCCAGGACAACAAGCTGCCCGTGCTCGAGAACTACTTCTTCACCCCGGCGCTCAAGGGCCCGACCGGCATTCAGCTCGCCTCCGAGCATGTGATGTCCGGTTACGTGGTGTGGAAGTTCTCGAAGAACCAGGACGTGGCCAAGGAGTTCCTGGTCGCGCTGGTCGATGCCTCCCGTGACTCGATGCTCGGCTCGAAGCTCTACAACTTCCCGTCCTTCTACGGCGCGGCCGCCGATCCCGGCACGCCGCCCCCCAAGAAGCAGGAATCGGGCGCGGCCTGGATCGCCGCCCAGTGCAACAAGGATCCGTTCGGCTCTGCCCCCGCCGACAAGCTCGCGCTGCTCGCCAAATCGCTGCCGTGGTCGACGAACCTCGGGTATCCCGGCTACGCCAACCCGGCCGAGGGCGAGATGTTCGACACGTACGTGATCACCGACATGTTCGCCAAAGCGGCCACCGGTGCCATGGCGCCGAAGGACGCGATGCTGGAGGCCAACACACGAGCTCGCCAGATCTTCGACAAGTGGCGGGCGAAGAAGATGGTGGGTGGCGGCGGCAAAGACAAGTAGTGGATCGGACCGCCGGGCTGCCCATGGCCGTGCCGGCCGCGCGGCGACGCCGGGGTATCCGGCGCGCCGAGCGGCTGCTCGGCGTCGTCATGCTGGCCCCGGCGCTCCTGTACATCGTCCTGCTGGTGGCGGTGCCCTTCCTGCTCGCCGTGTTTTTGTCGCTCACGAACTCGTCGGCGGGCAGCCTGGAGTTCTCGTTCGTCGGCCTCCAGAATTTCAAGAACGTGATGGCGAGCCCGGTGTTCCAGCGGGCGCTGCGCAACACGTTCACGTTCACGCTCATCTCACAGGTGACCGTGATCCTTCTCGGCAACGTGCTGGCCCGCGCGCTGCTCAAGCGCTTTCGCGGCAAGTCGCTGGCGCGCTTCCTGATCCTGATGCCGTGGGCGGCGCCGATCTCGCTGGCCACGCTGGGCTGGCTGTGGATCTTCGATTCCACCTTCAGCGTCATCAACTGGCTGCTGAAGGTGGCCGGCTGGCTCGGCCCCGGTCAGTGGTACTACTGGCTCGGCGATCCCACGCTCGGCATGGTGGCGATCATCACCGTCCACGTGTGGCGCATGCTGCCGTTCTCGACCGTCATTCTGCTGGCCGGGCTCACGTCGATTCCCAACGAAGTCCACGAGGCGGCCGACCTCGACGGCGCCGGCCCTCTCGGCAAGACGATCTGGATCACCATTCCCATGATGCTGCCGATCCTCACCGTGGCGCTGCTCTTCGGCGTCGTTTTCACCTTCACCGACATGAGCGTGGTCTACCTGCTGACCCGGGGCGGCCCCTACAACTCGACCCACGTGCTGGCCAGCCTCGCCTTCCAGGACGGCGTGCTCGGAGGTGACGTGGGCCGGGGCGCCTCGGTGGCCATCTTCCTGCTGCCCGTGCTGGTGATCCTCGCGGTCACGATGCTGCGCGTGTCACGGCGCGCCGAGGTGGCATGATGGCGGCGCGTCGGGGACGACGACTGGCGGCGACGCTGGGCCACCGCGTGCTCATCCTCTTCTTCGTCGTGTTCGCGGTGTTTCCCTTCTACTGGATGGTGGTGACCACGTTCAAGCAGAACGCCGACCTCTACGTGGGCGCCTCCAATACCGCCCACAACCCGTTCCTCTTCAACCGCCCGCCGACCCTCGAGCACCTGGCCACGCTCTTCGGCCAGACGCTCTACCCGACCTGGCTCTTCAACACGCTGTTCGTCGGTCTCATCGTCGTCGGGATCACGCTCGTGCTGGCGGTGCCCGGGGGCTACAGCCTGGCGCGGCTCACGGGAGCGTGGGGCGAGCGGTTGAGCATCGGGATCTTCCTGACGTACCTGGTGCCGTCCACGCTCCTCTTCATCCCGTTTTCGCGCCTGATCGCGATGCTCGGACTGCAGAACAGCACGTGGTCGCTCGTCCTGATCTACCCGACGTTCACGGTGCCCTTCTGCACCTGGCTCCTCATGGGATTCTTCAAATCGTTGCCCAAGGAAGTGGAGGAGTCGGCCATGGTCGACGGCTGTGGCCGGGTCGGCGCCATCTGGCGCATGGTGCTCCCGCTGTCGATTCCCGGTCTGCTGACCGTGGTGATCTTCGCGCTGACGCTGGTCATCCAGGAGTTCGTGTACAGCCTCACGTTCATCTCGTCGGTCGAGAAGATGACGGTGAGCGTGGGCGTGCCCGTCGCGCTCATCCGGGGTGACGTCTACTACTGGGGCTCGCTGATGGCGGCGTGCCTGCTGACCAGCCTTCCCATCGCCGTCGTCTACAACTTCTTCCTCGACCGGTTTATCGCAGGGCTCACGGTCGGCGCCGTGAAATAGGCCAGGGCCTTCCGAGGCCGCGGAGCGGGCGTGAGGGGGCATGCTATCCTACGCGGACATGACGCCGAGCGGCCGGCGCTACTTCGACGAGATCGAGGTCGGTGAGGAGTTCGAGTCGCCCGGGCGAACGGTGACCGAGACCGACATCGTCCTCTTCGCCGGGCTGTCCGGCGACTACAACGTGCTCCACACCGACGCCGAGTTCATGAAGAAGTCGATCTTCGGCGAGCGCATCGCCCACGGCCTCCTCGGCCTCGCCATCCAGTCCGGACTCTTCTATCGGACGGGGCGCGTCTTCGCCACGCTCGCCTTCGTCGGCCTCAAGTGGAAGTTCAAGGGCCCGATCAAGATCGGCGACACGATCCGCCTGCGCACGCGGGTGGCAAGCAAGCGCGAAACGTCCAAGGCCGATCGCGGCCTGGTCGTCGTCGAGCGCACGGTGGTGAACCAGCGCGACGAAGTCGTTCAGGAGGGCGAGACCGAACTGCTGGTGGAGCGACGCCCGGCATGACGGTGGCCGCCACCCACACGTTCTTCGAGGACACCAAGCTCAACGATCTCGTGACGAGCCCCGCCATGACGCTGACCGAGGCCCACCTGTCGCTGTACAGCGGTATCACCGGCGACGTGGCGGTCGAGCCGGGCGCCGTCGCGGAACTGCTGCCGCTCTGCCTGAGCATCGGCCTGGGCTGGCGAGTGCCGCAACCGCCCCTCGCGGTCCTCGCCTTCATGTCGATGGACTACCAGATCGTCCGCCCCCTCCGCGTCGGCGACACGGTCTACGGTACGTCGCGCGTCGTCAGCCGGCGGACGATGCGCGAGGGCGGCATCGTCATCGAGGACCACGAGATCATCGACCAGCGGGGCGAGGTCGCGCAGCGCGGCCGCTTCACCTTCCTGGTGGCAAGGAGACCAGCATGACCTTCGATCCCCGGCACAAGAGCCGCGTCCTCCTCGACGGGGCCGATCGCGCTGCCGCGCGCTCCTACTTCCGCGCCGTCGGCTTCACCGACGAGGATCTCCGGAAGCCGCTCGTCGGCGTGGCCCACTGCTGGATCGAGCTGACGCCGTGCAACGCGAACCACCGCAAGCTGGCCGAGAAGATCAAGGAAGGGATCCGCGCCGCCGGCGGCACGCCGATCGAGTTCAACACGATCTCGGTGACCGACGGCATCGCCATGGGCACCGAGGGCATGAAGGCCTCGCTCATCAGCCGGGACTGGATCGCCGACTCCGTCGAGCTGGTCGTGCGCGGCCACCTCTTCGACGCGTTCGTCGGCATCTCGGGCTGCGACAAGACGATTCCGGCCATGGTGATGGCGATGGCGCGGCTCAACCTGCCGAGCGTCATGCTCTACGGCGGCTCCATCATGTACGGCGAGTATCACGGCCGGCGGCTCACCGTGCAGGACGTCTTCGAGGCCATCGGCGCGTGCAACGCCGGAAAGATCGGCCCCGACGAGCTCCACGCCATCGAGTGCGCGGCCTGTCCGGGCGAGGGCGCCTGCGGCGGACAGTTCACCGCCAACACGATGGCCACCGCGTTCGAGATGCTCGGCGTCTCGCCGATGGGCTTCAACGACGTGCCCGCGCCCGACGCTCAAAAAGCGGAGATCGCGTTCCAGACTGGCCGCATGGTGATGGACCTGCTCGGCAAGGGGATGCTCCCGCGCCAGATCATCACCAAGAAGTCGCTGCACAACGCGATCGCCGGCGTGATGGCGACCGGCGGCTCCACCAACGCCGTCCTCCACCTGCTCGCCGTCGCCAAGGAAGCCGGTGTTCAGCTCGACATCGACGAGTTCGACCGGATCTCGCGCCGGACGCCACTCTTGGCCGACATGAAGCCGTGGGGCAGCTACACGGCGCCCGAGATGCACGAAGCGGGCGGCATGCCCGTCGTGGCCAAGCGACTGCTCGAGGCGGGGCTGCTCAACGAGAAGGAGATGACCGTCAGCGGCAAGACGATCGGCGAGGCCGCCCGCGCCGCGCGCGAAGCGCCGGGTCAGAAGGTGATCCGTCCGCTCTCCAACCCGCTCGCTCGCCATGGCGGCCTGGCCATCCTCAAGGGCAACCTGGCGCCCGATGGTTGCGTGGCCAAGCTCGCCGGCCACAGCGATGACACCTTCCGCGGCCGCGCCCGAGTGTTCAACCGCGAAGAGGATGCGTTCCTGGCCATCAAGGCCGGGAAGATCAAGGCGGGCGACTTCATCGTCATCCGGTACGAAGGCCCGCGGGGCGGGCCGGGAATGCGCGAGATGCTCCACGTCACCGGCGCGTTGCAAGGCGCCGGCCTCGGCCCCACCGTCGCGCTGATGACCGACGGCCGCTTCTCGGGCGCGAGCCACGGCCTCATGGTGGGTCACGTGGCGCCCGAGGCCGCGGTCGGTGGGCCAATCGCCGCCGTCAAGGACGGAGACACCATCGTCCTCGACGTCAAGAAGCGCCGCCTCGAAGTGGAGCTGTCGGCGGCGGAGCTCAAAAAGCGTCTCAAGGCCGCCAAGCCGCCGAAGCCGCGCTACACGTGGGGTGCGCTCGCGAAGTACGCGCGTCTGGTGTCGTCGGCGTCGGACGGTGCCGTGACCGGCTGAGCCGGCGCGCGCGTGGCGCGACTGCTCCTGATCTGCGTCGGGGGCGCGGTCGGAACGGGTCTCCGCTACCTCACGACCGTGCTCGCCATCCGCTGGCTCGGCGCCGAATTCCCGTACGGCACGCTGATCGTGAACCTCGTCGGTTCGTTCCTGATCGGCCTGATCCAGCAGATCGGCATGGAGTCGCTGCTGCTGTCGGACGATGTCCGCCTCTTCCTGACGACCGGTGTGATGGGCGGCCTCACCACCTACTCGGCGTTCAGCTACGAGACCGTGAGGCTGTTCGAGTCCGGGGCCTGGACGGAGGCGTCGATCAACGTGGTGCTGACGACGGTGGCGTGCGTGATCCTCTGCTTCACGGGCATGCTGGTCGGACGGACGCTCGTTGCCGCCCGGGCGTGAGGCTCAGCCGGCGGCGACGGCCTTCCGGACCTCAGCGAGCCGCGCCAGCGAGCCGATGATCTTCGCCTGGTCGTCGACGAGATGGCGCACGATGACGTCGGTGTAGCCCATGGCGCCGAGCCGTCTGAACTTCTCGGCGACCGTCGCCACGTCGCCCCACACGAGGGCGCTCGGCTCGATCCCGCGGTAGCCCCGGTCCACCACGGCGCGCGCGGTCTTCTCGGCTTCCGCCGCCGACTCGCCCACGTAGATGTCGCGACGGATCGCGATGGCCATCGGCGTGCGCTTGTGCGTTGCGCAGCGCGCGCGATAGTAGTCGATCGCCGTCTTCGCCTGCTCGAACGTCGGCTCGGGGGAGACCAGCCAGCCCTCCGCGAGACGGGCGGCGCGGTCGATGGCCGGCTCCGCGGTACCGGCGATCCACACCTCGACCGGCTCGGCGGGGCGCAGCGCCAGCCGCGCGTTCTCGAGATGGAAGCGATGATCGCTGCTCACGACCTCGCCGGCGAGCAAACGCCGGATGATGCCGAGCGACTCCTCGAACGCCGACGGCCGCTGCTTGATGTTGGCGCCCATGGCCAGGAATTGCGCCTCGTCGTAGCCCAGGCCGGCCTGCATGATGAAGCGGCCGCGCGCGATGGCGGCGAGCGTGCCGATCTGCTCGGCGACCAGCACCGGGTTCCACAACGGAAGCAGGAACAGGCACCCGGCGGGCTTGTCGCCCCACTCCGCCAGCAGACGGCCCATGATCGGGACGTTCTGGTAGTACGGCCCCGGTGTCGCGTGGTGATCGCCGACGAAGAGCGAATCGAGCCCGGCACGCTGCGCGGCGGCCGTGCGCTCGACCAGGAAGCGCGCGGTCTCGCGTGGGTCGCGAACCTTGTGGGCGCTGGTCAGCGAGATGCCGACGCGCATCACGCCGGCCGGAAGCGGTGACTGCCGTTCTCGCGCACGATGTAGCCAGGACGCGGGAAGTGGGCGGCGAGGACGAGGATGCCGGTGTCGGCATGCCGCTCGATGAAGGCCCGGCGCGTCCGCGCGGCGTGCTGGCCGTCGTAACAGAAGCGGCTCGACCACTGCGGCTCGGCGACCTGCACCACCCGGTGCATCAGATCTCCGGAGAAGACGGCCTCACCGGCCTTCGTCCTGAGCCGGACGCAGACGTGACCGGGGGTATGGCCCGGCGAGGGCTCGAAGCTGAGCCACGGGTCGATCGTGTGGCTGGAGTCGACCAGCGTGGCTCGCCCGGCCTCGACGATGGGCACCACGCTGTCGGCGATGCACTCGTCCTTTTCGTGGCGCCAGTACTCCCACTCCTCGCCTGGGATGACGTACGTCGCCCGCGGAAAGGTCGGCACCCAGCGGCCGTCGCCCCATCGCGTGTTCCAGCCGACGTGATCCACGTGCAGATGCGTGCACACCACGACGTCCACGTCGTCCGGAGTGACGCCGGCGCCGGCGAGGTCGTCGAGGAACGCGCCACGGCGCATGTGCCAGAGCGCCGAGCCCTCGCGGTTCTTGTCGTTGCCGACGCAGGTGTCGATGAGCACGGTCGTCCGGGGCGTCTTGACGACGAACGACTGGATGCGCGAGCCGAGGTCGTTCGTTCCCTCGTCCCAGAAATGAGGCCGCAGCCAGCGGTGATGGCGGGCCACGGCATCGGCGGTCGAATCGGGAAGCATCGACGTCGTGGCGAACGACGAGCGGGGGATCTCGACGACCGGGCGCACACTGACGTCTCCCAACGTGATCGGAGGCATGACGCTCATGGCCGGTCAAGATACCATTGAATGTGTGACGGGTGCCGCGGCGAAGACGAGCGGGATCAGTTCCACCTTTCTCGGACTGCTGGGCACCGAGCCGCTCGCCGGGTCGAGCGTGCTCGACGTCGGTACGGGATGGGGAAGGCTGGCGCTCGAGCTCGCGCCGCGCAGTCGCCGCATCGTCGGGATCGACCGAGAGGTTGCGCTGATCGAAGACGCGCGCCGACGGGCGGCCGCGGCCGGGATCGCCAACGCCGAGTTCGTCGTGGCCGATGCCGAGGCCGGCGAGTATCACGCCTTCACGCCCGACGTGGTCGTCGCCCACCTGTGCATGTCAGACGCGATCGTCGAGCGGGCTGGCCGGGTGCTGGCGCCCGGGCGTGCCTTCGGCTTCGTGGCGTTCGAGGCCGAGCAGTGGCGCGAGACGGGGCGACGCTCGCGCTTCGCCTACGATGAGTCGCGGGCTCGAGCCGTGCTCGACGCCAACCGGTTCGCGGTCGAGCACCTCGAGATCGAGCGCGAGACGCAACAGTACGCCTCCCTGGAGGCGGCGCTGGCTGCGGTGGTGGGACTGGAGGACAAGTGGCGGAGTGACGGCCGCTGGTTCCGGTACATCAAGTACCTGGAGGAGGGCGGGCGAACGCTCACGCGCAGCCATCTGATCGTCAAGGCGCGCCGGCGGTGACGCTGACCACGCGCGCGTTGACCGTCGCCGTCCGCGACCGCGCGCGCGCCCTCGGCTTCGATCGCGTGGCGGTGGGACCGGCGGCGCCGGCCGCCCACGGCGCCGCGTTCGAGCGGTGGCTCGACGCCGGGTACGCCGGCGAGATGGCCTACATGGAGCGGACGCGCCACCAGCGTCTCGATCCTTCGCGGCTCCTACCCGGCGCTCGCTCCGTCATCGCGGTGGCGATGCTCTACGCGCCGGCCGAGCGTGCGGCAGCGACACAGGGAAAGATCGCCAGATATGCCGGCGGCCGTGACTATCACGACGTCATACGGCCGCGGCTCAACACGCTCGCGCGCTTCATCGAGGACGCCGCCGGCGGCGAGACTCGCAGCCGCGCCGCTGTCGACACGAGCGCCGTCCTCGAGCGCGATCTCGCCGCGGCCGCCGGGCTCGGCTGGATCGGGAAGAACACCAATCTCATCGATCCCGATCTCGGCTCGTACTTCTTCATCGGCATCGTCTTGACGACCGCCGAGCTCGAAGCCGACGCCGCGCAAGCCGACCGCTGCGGCACCTGTCGCGCGTGCCTGGACGCGTGCCCGACCCAGGCGTTCGTCGGGCCGTTCACGCTCGACGCCCGTCGCTGCATCTCGTATCTCACGATCGAGCATCGCGGCTCCATCGCCGCCGAGCTTCGGCCGGGCATCGGCGACTGGCTCTTCGGATGCGATGTCTGCCAGGAAGTGTGTCCGTGGAACCGCAAGGCCCCGTCGGCCCGTGAGCCCGCGCTCAGTCCGGACGAGCCACTGACGGCGGCCACGCTCCTCGGCCTCGATGAGGACGCGTTTCGTGCGCGCTTTCGTGGCTCAGCGCTGAGCCGCGCCAAGCGGTCCGGGCTTCGCCGGAACGCGGCCATCGTGTTGGGGAATCTCGGCGACGGCTCGACGCGAGCTGATCTTCTCAGCGCGGCGGACGATGCTGATCCAGCCGTCGCCGACGCCGCAACCTGGGCACTGGAGAAATTACAACCGTGAGCTGATTCACTGGCTCGGGCTTTGCTCCCTTTGATCGCACAGAAGCGTCCATTTCAGGTGAAGGAGTCCGAACCATGGACCAGAAAGAGCATCAGATGGACCCCGACCGGGACGATCAGAAGAGCGGCCGTCCCGTTCAGCTCGACAAGGACAAGCAGGGCCAGCAGCACGGCGGTGAGCCGCAGCCCCAGGAGAACCCGCAACACCAGCAGGGTGGCCAGCCCCAACCGGCCGGCCGGCCCATGCCCGAAGAGCACAAGAAGTAACAACGGGCAACGAGCCCGAGCCGCTCGATGGCGCCCCGGTGGCTCGCCGCCGGGGCGTCGTTCTGTCTTCGCGCACGCCTGCGGTATCCTGCTTCCGATGCCGGTTCCGGCCATGGTGGTCGGCTTCTCGCTCTGGGTCGCAACGGCTGGTGGGAGCGATCTGCCACGGCCGTACCAGGATGCGCTCGACGCTCTTCGTACCTCGAACGAGCCCTCGGCCCGCGCGCTGGCCGCCATCGCCGTCGCTCATGGCTTCCGCGACGTGCCGTTGTCCGACCCGGCCGACGCCGTCGATGCGCTCAGCGACGCGATGCAGGCGGATGCCGATCCGACGGTGCAGGCGATGACGGCGTACGCGCTCTGCGTGCTCCGTGATTTGCGAGGCGTGCCCCGGCTGATCGGCGCCATCCAGGCCACCGTCGCCCGCGGCGTCGATCCTCAGGGGCGATTCAGCGATGCCGTGCCGCTACCGGTGCCGTATCTCTATCGCGCGCTGGGCCATGTCGGCGGGCGCGAGGCCACCTGGTTCTTGATCGAGGCCGCGCGGACGGGTCCAGTTCGAGCACGCGTCGTGGCCATCGCCGCGCTCGGCTTCGTCCTGGGCGACGGCGGCGAGGTCGAGCGGGCCCTGACGACGTTGAGCGGCGATCCTGATCCCACCGTTCGTAACGCTGCCCGCTACGTCATGAGCGAGCGCAAGCCACGGAGCGGAAAGCGATGAGATTGCGTCACCTCGATCACTTCGGCGTCGACGTCGCCGACCTCGCGCGCGCCGAGCGGTTCTACACGGATGTCCTCGGCATGACGGTACAGATGCGGCTGCCCGACCAGGTGCTCCTGCGTTATGGCGATGGCGCCTGCGCGCTCTTCCTCAAGGCGGATCGGCGACCAGGCGGGCGCGAGCAGATCGACAATCCGCTCGGCAAGTCGCATCACGCCTTCCTGGTGGAGTACGCCGAGCTCGAGAGCGCCCTCGAGCTGTTCGAAGCCCAGGGGATCCCGTACCACGCCCCCATCGATTGGGGCGACCACGACTGCCTCTACTTCCTCGATCCCGACGGTAACCTTCTGGAGCTCGTCGGCTATCGTTGACGAGAGGTAATCACGCCCGGTTCCAGGGCAGGGACAGCGTCACGTGCAGTCGCAACTCTGACCGGGCGGTGGAGTGATCGCCGACAATGATTGCGGCGGGGCACGGGCGGGCGCGAGCCCGGGTGCCCGTGCCCAGATGATGTACTATCCGTCGCGATGCTGACCACGAATCGGGCGGCCGCCGTCGCGCTTGGCGTGCTCGCCGTCGTCGTGTTGTTCGAGAGCCGTAAGCTCCCGCTCGGATCGCTCCACAACCCAGGTCCGGCCTACATGCCGGTGCTGCTCGCCCTCGCTTTGCTCGTCTTCGCGATTCTCGTCGGTGCGTATGGCGGTGCCTCGCGCGGCCTCGGCGCAGTCGGCTGGTCTGAATGGCGCCACGCCGCGGCCATCCTCGGCACGTGCGCGTTCGCGGCGATCGCGCTGGAGCGCCTCGGCTATCGGCTCACGATGGCGATTGCGCTCGGCTTCCTCATCGGCGTGATCGAGCGCCAGGGCGTGTTCGTGACGCTGACGCTGGCCGTCGCGCTCGCCGCCGGTTCGTACCTGCTCTTCGACACGCTCCTTCGCGTGCCGCTGCCGCGCGGCCCGTTCGGGCTCTGACCGCTCGCCGATGACGGAGACCGTTCACAACCTCCTCCTCGGCTTCTCCGTCGCGCTCTCCCCGCCGGTGCTGCTCTACGCGTTCGTGGGTTGCGTCGTCGGGACCATCGTGGGCGTGCTGCCAGGTGTCGGTCCGCTCGCCGGCATCAGCCTCCTGCTTCCGGCGACCTTCGGTCTCGACGCCACCAAGGCGATCGTGATGCTGGCCGGCATCTACTACGGCGCGATGTACGGCGGCTCGACCACGTCGATCCTCATGCGTATTCCCGGCGAGGCCGCGTCGGTGATGACGTGCATCGACGGGTATGCGATGGCCCGCAAGGGGCGGGCAGGGGCGGCGCTCGCCATCGCCGCGGTCGGCTCCTACGTCGCGGGGACCGTCAGCGTCGTCGCGCTCATGTTCCTGGCTCCGCCGCTGGCGTCGTTCGCGCTGAGGTTCGGACCGCCCGAGTACTTCGCGCTGCTGATCCTGGGGCTCCTGGTGCTCGCGTACATGTCGAGCGGGTCGATGGTGAAGGCGCTGGCGATGGCGACGCTCGGCCTCCTCCTCGGCATGATCGGCATCGATCAGATGACCGGGTACTTCCGGTTCGCCTACGGCGTGGTCGAGCTGGGCGACGGGATCGGCGTCGTGCCCGTCGCCGTCGGCCTCTTCGGCCTTTCTGAGATCCTCGCCACCGCCGGCCAGGAAACGCCGCCGGCCGTCATCAAGCCGACGCTGCGTGAGCTGCTGCCGTCGCGCCAGGAGTGGAAGGACGCGAACTGGCCCATCTGGCGTGGCACGGTGCTCGGCTTCCTGATCGGGATCATCCCGGGCTCGGCGCACATCATCTCGTCGTTCGTGTCGTATGCGGTGGAGCGACGGCTCGCCCGGCGACCGGAGGAGTTCGGGCAGGGCGCGGTGGCCGGAGTGGCCGGCCCTGAGTCGGCCAACAACTCGGCCACCTCCGGCGCGTTCGTGCCCATGCTGGCCCTCGGCGTTCCCTCGGGGCCGATCCCCGCCGTGATGCTGGCGGCGATGATGGTGCACGGCGTGTCGCCGGGGCCGCTCCTCATCAAGCAGCAGCCCGAGCTCTTCTGGGGCTTCATCGCGTCGATGTACGTCGGGAACGTCGTGCTGCTGATCCTCAACCTGCCGCTCGTCGGCGTCTTCGTGAACCTGCTGCGCGTGCCGTACCCGCTGCTCTATCCCGGGATCCTCGTCTTCTGCATCCTCGGCGTCTACGCGGTCAACTCGAGCGTGGTCGACGTCTGGATCATGCTCGTGATGGGGCTGGTCGGCTACCTGCTGCGCAAGCTCGAGTTCGAGCCGGCGCCGATCGTGCTCGGCGTGATCCTGGCGCCCATGATCGAGATGGCGCTGCGCCAGTCGCTCGCGATGTCCGACGGGCAGTACGCGATCTTCCTCACGCGCCCGATCGCCACGACCTTGCTCGCCGTCGGCGTCCTCCTCGTCCTGCTGAGCCTCAAATCACTCATCACGCACGGCTTCGACTGGCGTGAGCGGATGGCGATGGCCGAAAAAGGAGAAGAGCTATGAGGCGTGCCCGCGTCCTCGTCGGCGTCGTGGCGCTGGCCGTGGTGGCCGGCATCGCCGGTGCTCAGGAGAGCTATCCGACGCGGCCCATCACGCTGGTGGCGCCGTTCCCGCCCGGCGGCGTTGCCGACCTGACTGCGCGGCCGGTGGGCGCGTCGCTGGAGAAGATCCTCAAGACGCCTGTCGGTGTCGTCAACAAGACGGGCGCCGCCGGCGCGGTGGGCATGCAGTACGTGGCGACGAGCCGGCCCGACGGCTACACGCTGCTGCTCGCGCTGTCCTCGATCTCGATCATTCCCGAGGCCGACAAGATCTTCGGCCGGCCGCCGGCCTTCACCGTCGAGCAGTTCGCCCCGATTGCCCTGGTCTCCGCCGACCCGACGGTCCTGGTGGTCCGCGCCGAGAGCCCGTGGAAGACGGCGCGGGAATTCATCGAGGACGCCCAGAAGAGGCCCGGGCAGATCTCCTACAGCTCGTCGGGCGTTTACGGAACCCTCCACATGGCGATGGCGCTCCTCGAGCACGCGGCCAACGTGAAGCTGCGCCACGTGCCCTATGCCGGCGCCGGGCCCGCGCTCACCGCGATCCTGGGCGGCCACGTGGATGCGCTGGCGTCCGGGCCAGCCGTCGTCCTCCCCCACCTCAAGGCCGGGAAGCTGCGTGCGCTCGCCGGCTGGGGCGAGGCGCGCGTGGCGTCGTTGCCCGACGTGCCCACGTTCAAGGAGCTCGGCTATCCGGACGCCGAGTTCTATATCTGGGCCGGAGTGTTCGCGGGGAAGGGGACGCCCGAGCCGATCCTGACCCGGCTGCGCGACGCGATGCGGCAGGTGGTCGCCGATCCAGATTTCAAGGGCGCCATGGACAAACTCGAGACCCCGATCGTGTTCAAGCAAGGGGAAGAGTTTCAGCGCTTCTTCGACGCCGATGCGCGCCGGCTCGCCGCCGGGGTACGCCGGGTCGGCCGCATCGAGACGAAGTAGCGCTCGCTCGTCGCGACCTCGCACCTACGTGCTACAATTTCCGAGGTCATGGCGATTCTGAAGGTCGCGCGGCTTGGTCATCCCGTCTTGCGACAGCAGGCGCGAGCGCTCTCCCCGGCGGAGATTCGAACCCCCTCGACGCAGCAGTTCATCGACGACATGATCGAGACGATGCGCGAGTACAACGGTGCAGGACTCGCCGCCAATCAGGTCCACGTCCTCAAGCGCATCGCCGTCATCGAGGTCCAGGCCAACCCGCGCTATCCCGAAGCCCCGGAAATTCCGCTCACCGTCGTCATCAATCCCATCGTCACGCCGCTGACCGACGAGATGGACGAGGGCTGGGAGGGCTGCCTGTCGGTTCCCGACATGCGGGGCGTGGTGCCGCGCTACACGGCAGTGCGGCTCGAGTATCTCGACCGTGAAGGCTCGCGTCAGGTCGTCGACGCCAAGGACTTCTTCGCTCGCGTCGCCCAGCACGAGACCGACCATCTCAACGGGCACGTGTACATCGATCGCATGCGTGACCTGTCCACTCTCTCCCACATTGCCGAGTGGCAGAGGTACTGGCTCGGCGTCCGTGAGCAGAGCGATTAGGGCATGAAGGGCGGTTCGCCCGAGGTCCTCGCCGTCGTCAAGGACCTCTTCTTCGTCGCCCGTATCCGTGAGACCGCTCGCCTGGCCGGCGTGCCCCTGGTCATCGCCCGCACCGTCGACGAGGTCGAGACGAGCGTCGACGGGCCCCGTCTCCTCCTCCTCGATCTGACCGGGGGCTTCGACTACGCGCGCATCTTCGACGCCGCCGAGCGCGCTGGCGTTCCCGTGCTCGCCTTCACGACGCACGCGCTCGCCCGCGAGACCCAGCCCTGGCATGCCCGCTGCGCCCGAGTGGTGACGAAGGAAACGCTGACGGCGGAGCTGCCCTCGCTGCTCCGGGAAGGTGTCGCCCCGTGATCGCCGAGGAGTTCGTCGCCACGCTTGGCGCCGAGAACCGCGTCCTTCTCGACCGCCTCGCGCCGGACGACACCCTCAAGCCCGAGGTGGAGGGCGAGCTCAACGTCGTCAACCTCCTGAAGGTCGCCCTCAAGAACGAGATCGAGGCCACCGAGATCGCGGCGCGCTGGCTGGTCGTCACCGACGACGTCGACGTGAAAATGGCCTTCGCCCGCCAGGCTGGAGACGAGGCCAAGCACTTCCGCATGATCCGCGACCGCCTGCGCGCTCTCGGCGTTCCCGCCACCGCCTACGCCAATCCACTGGGCAAGGGCTACGGGCCGCTGTTCAACTATCTCGACTCGCTCAAGACGACTGTCGAGCGCGTGGCCGCCGGTCAGTTCACGCGCGAGGCCATCGCCGTCGTCAAGAACCGGCAGTTCATCGAGTTCTGTGAGCGGGCGGGGGACCGGGAGACGGCCGCGCTCTATCGCGACGTCATCGAGCCCGACGAGCGCTATCACCAGGAGCTCGGCCGCGAGCTGCTCCTGCGCCTCGCCACGACGGCCGACGCTCAGGCGGCGGCCCGACAGGCGGCGCGGCGCACGCTCCAGCTGGCCGACGAGCTGCAGCGGGCGGCGCTCACCACCGCCGGCATCCACCACGCTCCGGGATGCTGATCGACGACGCGCTCCGGGCGTTCCGCGACGCCGTCTGCGGCGCCGAGCCTGAGATCGACCTGGCCCTGGGCGCGTTCGAGATCGCCCGCGTCGAGCATCCCGACATCGTGGCGCCGCGTGAGCAGCAACGTCTCGACATCCTGGCCATCCGGTCAGGCGCCGGCGCCGTGGGCGATTCGGTGAAGGCGCTCCACCGGCTGCGCGAGTTCCTCTTCGAGGAGGAAGGCTTCGGCGGCAACGGCAACGACTACTACGATCCGCGCAATAGCTGCCTGAACGACGTGCTCGACCGCCGGCTCGGCATTCCGATCACGCTCTCCGTGCTGATGATAGAGGTGGGCCGGCGCGTGGGCCTGCACATCCACGGTGTGGGGCTGCCCGGGCACTTCGTGGTGCGGGCGGACGTGGGCCCCGATCCCGTGCTGCTCGATCCCTTCGACGGCGGCGCCTTGCTGACGCCAGAGCGGGCGGCCGAAGTGGTGGCGCGCGCGCTCGGGCGACGGGCGCCGATCACCGAGCAGCACCTGGCCCCGGTGACCAAGCGGCAGATCCTCACGCGCATGCTGATGAACCTCAAGTCGATCTACGCCCAACGACGCGAATGGACGAAGGCGCTCGCGGTCTACGATCGGCTGCTGATCCTCGACGGCAGCGCCGCCGCCCACTTCCGCGACCGCGGCGCCGTCCACGTGCGGCTCGGTCATTTCCACAAGGGCGTGAGCGACTGGGAGCGCTATCTCACCCGGTGTCCGAAGGCCGAGGACGCCGACGCCGTACGCCACCAGCTCCGGCAGGTTCGCCAGCGGCTCGCCGCGCTGAACTGACGTGAGCAGGAGTGCCGCCTCCCTGGTGGGGGCGTTGCTGGTCGGTCTGATCGCCGTCTCGTGCACCGCCCGCGTCCCACCCATCGACGCCGGGCGAACTCCGTTCACGCCGTCGCCCGAGGAACGCCGACTGTGGAGCGAGGCCGAGCGCGAGGAGGAGAGCCTCCTCACGCGGGTGACGATCTACGAAGATCCGCGCCTCGACGAGTACCTCGGCCGTGTGGCCGCCAAGCTCACCCCGGGCGACGTCGGGCCCGACGGACCCGTCATCAAGCTGGTCGTCCTCCGTGACCCGACCCTGGCGGCGTTCGCGATGCCCGAGGGCCGTGTCTTCCTCCACACCGGGCTCCTGAGCCGTCTCGAGAACGAGGCGCAGCTCGCGACGATCCTCGGCCACGAGGTCACGCACGTGTACGAGCGGCATTACCTCGTCTTCAGCGGCGGTGGCGACAGCGCGAAGATCCTCAACAAGCTCCGCGACACGGTGACCTCTCTGGGGACGCCGCCGAGCGCCATCGTGGACCGGCGGGACCAGTTCGTCGGCGCGGCGGTGCTCAGTCGGACCGCCAACGCCATCCTGGGTCTCGGGCTCAAGATCGCAGCGGTCACGGCCATCAACGGCTACGGCCGGGACCTCGAGCGTCAGGCCGACGTCGGCGGAATGGCCGCGCTCGTTCGGGCCGGCTACGATCCGAAGGAGTCGCTGAAGCTCTTCAAGCTCCTGCGCGATGAAGCGGCCGGCCGCGGTCCGCTGGAGGCGTTCTTCTACGGCAACCCGGCGCGGTTGCAAGAGAGCTTCGATGTAGCTCTCCACCAGCTCCGGAAGGTCTACGGAGAGGACGCCAAGCGGACGGATCTGGTCAAGAGCACCGACGACTTCGAGGAGAGGATGCGGGCGGTCGTGCGCGAGAACGCGGCGCTCGACATCCAGGCGGGGCGCTTCCCGCTGGCCAAGAAACAGCTCGAGCGCGTCCTCAAGGCGTCCCCCAAGGACGCGATCGCCCACCTCTACGACGGCGAGCTTCACCGCTTGCAGTCGCAGCGCGCGAAGAGCAAAGCCGAGCGCGACACCGAATCACGGATGGCGCGGGAGAGTTACGAGCAATCGGCGGCGCTCGATCCCGCGTATCCGGATCCGTTCCGGCAGCTCGGCCTGCTCTACTACCAGCAGAAGGAGCCGGCCCAGGCCCGGGCCGCCTTCGAGAGGTACCTCGCCCTCAAACCGGACGCGGCCGACGCCAAACGAGTGAGGGAGTACCTCGGGGAGCTCGAGCGGTAGCTTCCACCGGTCGTCCGCGCCGCCGTCCTCCGTTCACGCTTGCGCTCGTCGGGCTCGTCGTCCTGCTCACCGGGCTCACCGGTGCCGTCATCGGCGGTCTCGCCTGGGTCGCGCAGCGAGCCAGCTCGCGTGCCCTGCTCGACGCCGCGATGCTGCAGGCGGTACGGCTGACCGCGGCCAACGCCGATCGCGCGCTGGAGGACGCCGAGTCCACCGTGCGGCTCGGTGTCTTGCTCGCCAAGCAGGGCCAGCTCAATCCCGACAATGCCGAAGCGCTCGAGCGATTCACGCTGGCCGTGTTGAGCGCGCACCAGAACGTGAGCTGGGTGAGCTACGGCAGCAGCACCGATCACTTCCTCGGTGCCAAGCGCGACGACCGGGGCAACATCTTCGCCAATCACAGCTTTCCGGTCGGCTCGCGGATCCGATTGGAGGAGGATCGAATCTTCCCCGACGGGTCGCGTGAGGCGATCCGCCGAGTGGACGACCACGGCTACCGGCCCACGCAGCGCCCGTACTTCCAGGCCGCGGTGGCGAAGCGTGACCTGGTGTGGACGGAGCCCTACGAGTTCTACGCCGGCGGAGGTCTCGGCATCACGTGCGCGGCGCCGCTGCTCGATGCCAAGGGCAACGTTCGGGGCGTGTTCACGGTCGACTTCTTGCTCGACCGACTGGCCGGCACGCTGGAAGACCTGCGCGTGTCAAAGCACGGGCGGGTCTTCATCGCGACCGGCCAGGGGACCATCCTGGTCGGCCGTCGCGGCTCGGGGGCGTCTCGGGCCGAGGTCATCGATGCCGAGCTGGCCAGCGCGACGCTACGGCGCGCCGCCGCGGAGCAACAGACCACGTTCGAATTCGAGCAACAGGGAACACGGTATCTCGGCCGGGCCGTCCCGATGACGGTGGGCGATCTGACCTGGCTCGTCGAGGTCGTCGTCCCGGAGCGCGACTACACCCAGCAGATCGACGCGGAAGCTCGGGTCGCGCTGGGCCTCGGCATCCTGGCCCTTGTGGTGGCTGCCGCCGGCGGGGTGGCGGTGGCGCGCTGGATCGCGAGCCCCCTGCGCGAGCTCGCCGACGTGGCCCGCCGGATCCGACACGGCCAGCTCGACGTGACGATCGCGCCCCGCAGCCGCGACGAGATCGGCGTGCTGGCTCGCGCCATGGGCGACATGGTCCACGCGCTGCGCGACCGCGACTTCGTCCGCGAGACGTTCGGGCGCTACGTCAGCCCCGAGCTGGCCGAGCGAGCGCTGCGCGATCGCGGCGCCCTTCGGCTCGGCGGCGAGGTGCGCGAGGTTGCCATGCTGATGTCGGACCTCCGCGGATTCACCGAGCTGTCCGAGCAGTTGGGACCGGCGGCGATGATCGATCTCCTCAACCGCTATCTGGCCCGGATGACGCCCGTGATCGTCCAGCACGCCGGCACCATCGACGAGTTCATCGGCGACGCCATCTTCGTGCTCTTCGGCGCGCCCTTCAGCGGGCCCGACGACGCCGAGCGCGCCGTGCGCTGCGCATGGGCGATGCAACAGGCGCTCGCCGCGTTCGACGAGGAGAACCAGGCGCAGGGGCTTCCCCGGCTGGCCATGGGCATCGGGCTGCACCTCGGCCCGGTCGTGGCCGGCAACATCGGCAGCCCCGAGCGCCTCAAGTACGGCGTCGTGGGGCCGGCCGTGAACATGGTGTCGCGGATCCAGACGCTGACGGCGGGCGGTGAAGTGCTGCTCTCGGACGATCTCTTGTCGCGCGTCTCGTCCTTCGTGACGGTGACGCCGGGGCGGGTCGAGCGCGTGAAGGGCGCTCGGGAGCCGGTGACGGTTCACTGCCTCCTGGCCGTGAAGGATCCCGCGTAGAGCGTCTCGGCGTCGGCGATGACGCGGGCGGCGTCGGCCCGGCCTCGCATCTCCTCCACGTTCACGGTCTTGTCCTCGAGCACTTTGTAATCCAGGAAGAATCGTTCCAGCTCCTTGAGGCGGTGGGGCGGAAGGTCGCGGATGTCCTGGTAGACCGCGTACTCGGGGTCGTCGGCGTGGACCGCGATGATCTTGTCGTCTCGGCCCTTCTCGTCGGTCATCGCCATGACGCCGATCGGGCGGGCCCGCACGATGCACAGGGGAACGACCGGCTCCTGGCCAAGCACCAGCGCATCGAGCGCGTCCCCGTCCTCGCAATAGGTCCGGGGCAGGAAGCCGTAGTTCGCAGGATAGTGGACCGCGCTGTAGAGCACACGGTCGACGCTGAGCAGCCCGGTCGCCTTGTCGAGCTCGTACTTGACCTTCGAGCCCTTGGGAATCTCGATGACGACGTTCACGCCACGACCGCCGGCGGCCTGCAGCGCGACATCGTGCCAGGGATTCATCGCGCCAACTCGCGCCCGAGTGTACATCAACCGCGGTACAGTATGGCCCCATGGCGGCCCGGGTCATCGGCGGCTTCAATCAGTACGGCTTCACCGTCGGCATCCTCATGCTCGACACGCGCTTTCCGCGAATCGTGGGCGACATGGGGAATGCTGCGACCTTCGACTTTCCGGTTCGCTACCACCGCGTGAACGGGGCCGATCCCGATCTCGTCGTCCGCCGTGGCGCTTCCGGGCTGTTGCCGTCGTTCGTCGAGGGAGCTCGCGCCCTGGAACGGGAAGGTGTCAGCGCGATCACCACCAACTGTGGGTTCCTGGTGAAGTTCCAGCGCGAGCTGTGCGCGGCCGTCACCGTGCCGGTCTTCACGTCGAGCCTGCTCCTCGTTCCGCTGGTGCACCGGATGCTCGCGCCCCGGCGGCGCGTGGGAATTCTCACGGTCAATGCCGGAACGCTGACGCCCGAACACCTGGAGGGCGCGGGTGTCGGACCGGACATCCCGATTGCGGTCGCGGGGCTCGAGACCGAAAAGGAGTTCACGCGAGTGCTGCTCGGCGATGAGCTAGAGCTGGACGTCGACGCCGCTCGTGACGAGCACGCGAAGGTCGCCCGGCGCCTCGTCGCCGAGCACCCCGACATCGGCGCCATCGTCCTCGAGTGCACCAACATGCCGCCGTATACGCTCGACATCCAGCGCGCGACGGGCCGGCCGGTCTTCGACGTCGTCTCGCTGGTCCGGATGGTTCACGCGAGCCTGGTCGCCGGGCTCTGGCCGCGGCCCGTATGACGCTCCCGCGCTCGGCTGACGTCGTCATCATCGGTGGCGGTGTCGTCGGCTGCAGCCTCGCCTATCACCTGGCGCTCCGCGGACTGCGCGACGTGCTCGTCGTCGAGCGCGACGCCGTCGGGTCCGGCACCACGTCCAAGGCGGCGGGTGGCATCCGCGCTCAGTTCTCGACCGAGACGGAGATCCGCTTCTCGCTGGAGTCCATCGCGGTCTTCGAGCGCTTCGTCGAGGAGTTCGGTCTCGATCCCGGCTACCGGAAGATCGGCTATCTCTTTCTCATCTCGGATCGCGACGACCTCGCCGGGTTCCAGGAGCGGATGGCGCTCCAGCGCCGGCTCGGCGTCGACGTGCGGCTGATCTCGCCCGAGGACGCGCGTGCGCTCGTTCCGGCGCTCCACGTGGACGATTTGATCGGCGCGGTATGGGGGCCACAGGACGGCATGGCCGGGCCGGCCGAGGTCACCGCCGGCTATGCGCGGCGAGCGCGCGAGCTGGGCGCCCGGATCGAGGAAGGCGTCGACGTGACCGCGGTCGTCGTCGAGCACGGCCGCGTGACGGGTGTCCGCACGGCTCAGGGTGACGTCGGCACCCGCATCGTGATCAATGCCGCTGGCCCCACCGCCGCGCGGGTCGCGAAGCTGGCTGGCGTCGGCATCCCGGTGCTGCCGCGGCGCCGCCACATCTTCTATACCGAGCCGTTCCCCGAAATTCCCGGCCCCGTCCCGCTCACGACCGATCGGGCCAGCGGGTTCTACTTTCGCAAGGAGATGGATCAGCTCCTTCTCTCGCCCGGGGACGTCGAGGACATCGGCGCGGATCTCGCCGTGCCCGTGGACTGGTCACGCGTGGAGGAGACGGTGGAGAAGGCGCTCCATCGCCTGCCCATCGTCGAGAAGGCGCGCGTGGCCGGGGGCTGGGCCGGGCTCAGGCCGCTGACGCCCGATGATCACGCGATCATCGGCTGGGCTCCCGGCGTCGAGGGCTTCTTCCTCGCCGTCGGTTTCGGCGGCCACGGCTTCCAGCACTCGCCGGCGACGGGACGCCACGTCGCCGAGTGGCTGGTGGAAGGCAAGCCCTCCCTCGATCTCTCGCTGTTCGACCCCGCGCGCTTCGCACGTGGCGCCGGTCGCGCGAAGAGCCACGGCCCCGACGCCGAGTGACGAGCGCAGCTTGACGGCAGGTTCGCGTCCATAAATATTGAAGCGCGCCCAACGACCCTGGGAGGTCACCGATGAGACGAGCCACAATGACGCTGGTCACGATCGCCGTCGCCGTGCTGCTCGCAGGACCGGCCACGGCCCAGTCGAGCCTGACGTGGACGGCGGGCGCTGTTGGCGGCGGCTGGTACGCGATCTCCGGTGGCATGGCCGAGCTGCTACGCGAGAAGGCTCAGCTCACGGTCAAGGTCATTCCAGGCGGCGGCACCCAGAACCCCGTCCTCGTGCAGAAGGGGGACGCCGAGATCGGCATGGGCCTGCCTCCGCTCCTCGACGCCGCGATGAAGGGCGAGGATCCCTACCTTGGCAAGGATGGCAAGCCGCACAAGATGCCCGACCTCCGAGCGCTCGCCGGGAACATGAGCCTCAACACGTTCCACTTTTACGTCGGCGCGGAGACGCCGTACGCCAACATGACGATGGAGGAGATCTTCAAGGGGAAGAAACCGATTCGTCTGGCGATCTCGAAGCCCGGCTCGTCGGATGTCTGGGTCTTCGAGAAGGTCATGGAGCACTACGGCCTCTCCTACAAGGACTGGGAAGCCGCCGGTGCGCGCTTCTTCCGCGGCTCGTACACGGAGCAGGCCGGCGCGTTCAAGGATCGCAACGTGGACGGGACCTTCACGTTCCTGGCCCTGCCCGGGGCATCGATCACCGAGGCGAGCGTCGGGCGGAATCTGAAGCTGCTCGCGTTTCCCGAGCCGCTGCTCGCTCACCTCGGCAAGTTCGGGCTCGGGAAGGGGGCGATCCCGGCCGGGACCTACCCGCAGGCGGCGAACGGTAAGGACACCGTCGTCTCGGCGACGATGGGCACGACGATCACCGTCACGACGAAGATGGCGAATGACCTCGCCTACACGATCACGAAGACGCTCAACGACAACCCGGATCGCGTCCGCAAGATCCACGGCAGCCTGGCCGACTACGATCCGGCCAAGGCGTACCTCTCTCTCGGCGTTCCGCTTCATCCCGGGGCCGAGCGCTACTACCGCGAGAAGGGCTATCTGAAGTAGGGAACCGGTGCGCGAGCTCACCGGCCCGACACGCTGGGGAGTTGCGGCGTGGGCCGCCGCCGCGTCGCTGTTTCACCTGTACACCGCGGGCTATGGCGTCTTCGAGCCCCGCGTCCAGCGATCGCTCCATCTCCTCTTCCTCGTCCCGTTGATCTTCGTTCTGTATCGCTTCCGGACGACGTCGCCTCGAAGCCGGCCGAGCGCCTGGGACTGGCTCTGGGTGGTGACGAGCTTCGTGGCCAGTGCCTACCTCATCTGGGACAGCGATCGCATCAATCACCGGTGGGAGGGTGCGAGCGACATCCTGCCTCGCGAGGTCGTCCTCGGCACGCTCATGGTGGTGCTCGTCGTGGAGGCGTGCCGCCGCTCGCTCTCGCGCTGGATGGCCGTCACAATTTCGGTCGCCCTTTTCTACCTGGCCACGTGCCAGTGGTTTCCGGGCGCCTTCCACTACAAGGGCTTCACCTATCCGCGGATGATCGAGCTGCTCTACCTCGGCGGCGACGACGGGATGTACGGCTTCCTCACCGGGATCTCGAGCAACATCCTGTTCATCTACGTGCTGTTCGGGGCCGTGCTGATGAAGGCGGGCGTGGGAACGTTCCTGATCGCCCTGGCCGAGCGCACGACCGGATGGATGCGGGGCGGGCCGGCGAAGACGGCCGTCGTGGGCTCGGCGCTCTTCGGGACCATCAGCGGCAGCACCGTCGCCAACGTCTATGCCACGGGCTCGTTCACGATCCCGCTGATGAAGCGAGGCGGCTATTCGGCCAAGACGGCAGCCGCCATCGAGGCCATCGCGGGCACCGGCGGCCAGATCATGCCGCCCGTCATGGGCGCCGGCGCCTTCATCATGTCAGAGATGACGAACGTGCCGTATTTCGAGGTCGCGAAGGCCGCGGCCATTCCCGCCATCCTCTATTACGCCGGCCTGATGGCCATGGTGCACTTCCTGGCCATCCGCCACGGCCTCCAGCCTCGACCTCGAAACGAGCTACCACGCTGGGGAGAGATCCTTCGTCACGCCTATCTCGCCCTGCCGTTCGCCGGGATCGTCTACTTCCTCGCCGCCGGCTATTCGCCCACCGGAGCCGCGTTCTACGTGATCGTCATCACCTTCGTCCTGTCCTTTCTCGATCGGCGGACGTGGATGACGCCACGCCGGTGCCTGGAGGCGCTCGTCGAAGGCGCCGTCAGCGCGGCCACGATCGCGGTCGCCCTGGCCGGCTCGGGCATGATCGTCGGCGTCCTCACCAGGACCGGCTCGGCGCTCGCGTTCGGGGGCGCCGTGCTCTCGGCCTCGATGGGGAGCCTGCTCGTCGCCATGATCCTCATCTTCCTGGTCGTGAGCGTCCTGGGCACCGGGATCCCGACCACCGCGGCCTACGTGATCTCGGTCGTCGTCGGGGCAGGGGCCATGGGCGGCCTGGGCGTGCCCGTGCTCGCCGTCACCGCGTTCGCCGCTGCCAACATCGCGGGTTCGGAGATGATGGCGACCGGGCTCGAGGCCTTCCGGCTGGGCATCGCCGGCTTTCTGGTCCCCTTCGCCTTCGTGTTCCATCCCGAGCTCCTGCTTCGAGGGACGTGGGGCCAGATCCTCGAGATGTCGGCCTTCGCTGCCGTCTCCGCGATCGCCCTGGCGGCCGCAATCGTCGGCCAGGCCGTGGGGCGGCTCCTGGGGTGGGAGCGTCTGCTGGCGCTCGGGACGGCCGGGCTCATGATCGTCAGCGACGCTCGCCTGCAGTCAGTCGGGGCGCTGGCGTTCGTCGGTCTGGTGGCCTGGAGCGCCCGGCGCCGTGCCCTAACCGCCGTGGCTCCCGCCGGGGGTTAGCCCGAATTCCTTAACCCCATTCGGCCCCGACGGTGGTTAGATACTTCCCGTGGCCCACTCGTGGACGGCCGGGCGGCTCTGCCTCGACTTCGCTAACCGTGCGAGCTTCTCGACGTATGCCGATCTCGCGGCGTGGGCAGCCGGAGCCGGCGCTGTCCCACCGGCGGTGGCGCGTGTGCTCGCCACGACGGGCCGGCGTCGTCCCGCCGCGGCGACCGCGGCGCTGGCCCGCGCCGGGGCGTTGAAAGCGGCGATCACCGCCGTGATGATCGCGGTGGCCGAGCGCCGGCCGCCCCCGGCCCACGCCCTCAACGACCTCAATGGCGCCCTGGCGGAGACGCTCGGCCACACTCGCATCGTCAGGCGAGGCCCGGGCTTTTCCTGGGACTGGAACACCGGTGACGACGCGCTCGATCGGCTGCTGTGGCCGATCATCCGCTCAGCGTCCGAGGTCCTGACGTCGACCGACATCGCTGCCGTCCGGGTGTGCGCGGCGCCTGCCTGTCGTCGCCTGTTCCTCGATGGGAGCCGCAACGGCACCCGGCGATGGTGCGACATGGCGGTCTGCGGCAACCGCGCGAAGGTTCAGCGCCACTACGCCAGGAGACGATCGACGAGAGTTCGGTCGGCGGGCGGGAAGTCGTAATCCACGAGCCGGGCGGGCTCGACCCATGCCATGGCCTGGCCCTCGCGCGGCTCGATCGTCCCGGATTCGAGGTGGCACTCGTAGAAATGGAGAACGATCCGGCGGTCGGGGTACTCCCAGCGTACGGTCTCGACCAGCTTGCCCACCCTGAAGGTCGCCGCTAGCTCCTCGGTCAACTCACGGCGCAAGCACTGCTCGAAGCTTTCGTGAGGCTCGCGCTTTCCTCCCGGGAACTCCCAGAGGCCTTCGAGATGCGACCCAGACCGGCGCTGGGTGATCAGGTACCGGCCGGCGGCGTCCCGGATTAGCGCTGCCGCGACTTCGATGACGAGCACGACGCCCCCGGGTAACTGACGCAGAACCGTTTCATCGGGCAGGGCGCGCAGCGTGGTGCTCGCGGGGAACACCACGTTGCGCCGAAGTCCATGAGAGCCTGGTTGAAGTCATAGGCCCGGCCGGGCGGCACGAGCGCCTTGGCGAGATCCCAGTACGCCTTCTCGCCGCGGAGGTATCGCGCCCGGTGAGGGCCGATGAAGACGCGCGAGAGCACGCGCCGAACGTTCGTATCGAGGATCGCGGCGTCCTGACCGTAGGCGAAGGACAGCACGGCGCCCGCCGTGTAGCGGCCGATGCCGGGCAGGCCACGAAGGCCCTCCGCGGTGTCGGGCAGCCGCCCACCGTAGCGAGCCACGGTCTCGCGCGCGATCTGATGCAGGCGGACGGGCCGGATGTTGTAGCCGAGCGGGTACCAGAGCTGGCGGACGTCGCGGGCACGGGCGCCGGCAAGGTCTTCGAGCGTCGGATAGCGCTCGAGGAACTGGTGATACTTCGGTACGACGCGATCGACCTGGGTCTGCTGGAGCATGATCTCGGACACGAGCACGCGGTAGGGATCGCGCGTGCGCCGCCAGGGAAGATCGCGGCCGTGCCGCGCGTACCAGGCCAGCAGTCGGCGCTGAAATGCGCGCACGACGCGCGGGTCTGGCTTGACCACGCGCGGAGTCTAGCACGCCCTTCTGAGGCCGGCGCTATCTCCACGTGGGCGGTACAATGTCCACATGCCAGATCCCGCGACGGAGTATGCAGCCGTGCGTCGAGGCGTCGGCCTCGTCGACCGCAGCGATCTCGGCATCGTCGAAGTGACCGGCCGGGATCGCGCCACCTTCCTGCACGCGATGCTGAGCAACGACGTCAAGTCACTCTCCGCCGGTCGCGGCATTGCCGCCGCCTTCCTCGACGTTCACGGCAAGGTCCAGACACTCCTCACGATCTGGGCTCTCGAAGATCGACTCCTTCTCCTCACGCCGCTCGGTGAAGGCGCCAGAACGATCCAGGCTCTCGATCGCTATCTTTTCTCCGAGAAGGCGTACTTCAAGGATCTCAGCGGCGAGATGGCGCTCCTGATGCTCGCTGGTCCCGAGGCGACGGTCCTCGCCCAGCGCCTGGCCGGTGTCGCAGTGCCGGAGACAGCGTGGGGCAACGTCGCTGCCCGTGTCGCCGATGTCGACGTGAGGCTGGCGAGGGGCTGCTCGGAGACCGGTGAGCCCGAGGTGTGGGTCGCCGCGGCGATCGCCGATGGGGAGCGCCTGCGCACGGCCGCGGTCCAGCTCGGAGCGATGCCGATCGGGCGCGCAGCGTGGGAGTCGCTTCGCATCGAAGCGGGAACGCCGGCCTACGGAAGCGACGTGGACACGACCATCCTCCTGCCCGAGATCCCGATCGAGCGCCTCGTCTCTCACACCAAGGGCTGCTACATCGGCCAGGAGGTCGTGGTCAGGATTCGCGATCGCGGCCACGTCAATCGTCATCTGCGCGGCCTCGTGATCGATGGGCCCACCACTCCGGCGGCGGGCGCTCAGGTGACGGCCGACGGTTCGGAAATCGGGCGCGTCACCAGTGCGACCTGGTCGTTCGGACTGCGCCACCCGATCGCGCTGGCCTTCATCCGGCGCCAGCACGCCGATCCCGGAACGCGCGTCACCGTGCTCGCCGACGGCGCGGAGCTCGCGGCGACGGTCTCGGCGCTGCCGTTCACTCGCTGACCGAGGGCCCACGTGCCGAACCGCCTCGCCCACGAGACCAGCCCGTACCTGCTCCAGCACGCCCACAATCCCGTGGACTGGTTTCCGTGGGGTGACGAGGCGTTCGCGAAAGCTCGCAGCGAGGCCAAGCCCATTCTTCTGTCCGTCGGGTACTCGGCCTGTCACTGGTGTCACGTGATGGAGCGCGAGTCGTTCGAGGATCCCGACATCGCCCGGCTCATGAACCAGCACTTCGTGAGCGTGAAGGTCGATCGCGAGGAACGCCCGGACGTCGATCACATCTACATGCAGGCGGTACAGTCGATGACGGGTCACGGCGGCTGGCCGATGACCGTCTTCCTCACGCCCGAAGGCGCGCCCTTCTACGGCGGCACGTACTTTCCCCCGGCGCCTCGCCATGGCTTGCCGTCGTTCTCGCAGCTCCTGAACGCCATCGCCGACGCCTGGAGCACGCGCCCGGCCGAGGTGCTGGCTTCTTCGGAGCAGTTCACCGCCGAGCTGGGCCGGAGCGGCCAGCTCCGTGGCGCCGTGCAGCTCCTGAGCGACGACATCCTGTTCAAGGCCTTCCAGGGCATCTCGGGCCAGTTCGACGAGGCCGAAGGTGGCCTCGGCGGCGCACCCAAGTTTCCCCAGCCGATGATCTGGGAGTTCGTGCTGCGCTTCTGGAAGCGGACGGGAAACGAATTCGCGCGCAGCATGGTCCAGAAGACGCTCACGAAGATGGCCCGAGGCGGCATGTACGACCAGCTCGGCGGCGGATTCCATCGCTACTCGGTGGACGCCCACTGGCTGGTGCCCCACTTCGAGAAGATGCTCTACGACAACGCTCAGCTCGCGACGCTCTACCTCCACGGCTGGCAGGCGTTCGGCGACGCCGAGTACCGTCAGGTCTGCGAAGAGACGCTCGATTACCTGCTGCGAGAGATGCGTGACCCCGCCGGTGGCTTTTACTCGGCGCAGGACGCCGACTCCGAGGGCGAAGAAGGGAAGTTCTTCGTCTGGACGGCTGACGAGATCCGAGCTGCGCTCGGGCCCGATGCCGACACCGCGCTCGCGTACTGGGGCGTGGACCGCGGATCGAACTTCGAGGGTGGCAAGAGCATCCTCTGGGTTCCCGATGAGTCGGCCCCTGAAAAAATCGCGAAGGCGCGGGCGAAGCTCTACGCGATCCGCGAGCAGCGGGTGTATCCGGCCTGCGACGACAAGGTGCTCGCCGCGTGGAACGGCCTGGCGGCCCGAGCGTTGGCTGACGCCGGTGCCGCCCTGCGGCGCGCCGACTACGTCGCGGCGGCGATGGCCAACGCCGATTTCATCCTCACGGAGATGCGCGACGGCGACGGTCGGCTGGTCCGAACCTGGAAGGATGGCCAGGCGAAGCTCAAGGCCTATCTCGAAGATTACGCCATGGTCGCCGCAGCGCTGGTCAGCCTCTACGAAGCGACGTTCCAGCGCCGCTGGCTCGACGAGGCCCGGCGGCTTGCCGACGACATCCTGCGGCTCTTCTGGGATGACGCGATCGAAGGGTTCTACGACACCGGCAGCGACCACGAGCGATTGATCGTGCGGCCACGCAATCTCTTCGACAACGCCGTCCCGTCGGGAAGCTCCGTCGCCATCGAGACGCTGTTGCGGCTGAAGGTGCTGACGGGCGAGGCCCGGTACGAGACCAAGGCGCTGGCCGGCCTGCGGGCGATGGCCGATCTCATGTCACGCCATCCGACGGGATTCGGACGCTTCCTCTGTGCCCACGATTTGCACCTCGGTCCCGTCGTCGAAATCGCCGTCGTGGCGCCGCACCTCGAGGTCGACGAAGCGCTGATGCGCGAGGTCTTCGGCCGCTATCTGCCGAACCGGGTCGTGGCCGGCGCGAGCGACGGCGACCACTCGGCCGTGCTCGGGGTTCCGCTGCTCGAAGGCCGGCGGGCCGTGGATGGTCGGACGACCGTCTTCGTTTGCCGCAACTACGCCTGCGAGCTCCCGGCGACCGACCCCGCCACGCTGGGGCGCCAGCTCAGCGGCACCTGAGCGGATCGTCGACTCCCGCCTCGGCGAACCCCTTCTCTCGCAGGATGCACGCGTCGCAGGCGCCGCAGGGTCGAAGCTCGGTCCCGGGATCGTAACAGGTCCACGTCAGCGAGAGGTCGACACCGAGCTCGCACGCCCGGCGCACGATCTCGGCCTTGCCCAGCCGGATCAACGGCGTGTGGATCGAGAACCGGCTGCGTTTCTCGACGCCGGCCTTCGTAGCCAGGTTCGCCATCGCCTCGAAGGCGTGGACGTACTCGGGGCGGCAGTCGGGATAGCCGGAGCTGTCGAGGACGTTCACGCCGATGAAGATGTCCTCGGCGCAGAGCGTCTCGGCCCACGCCAGCGCCAGCGACAGGAAGACGGTGTTGCGGGCTGGCACGTACGTCACCGGGATGTCCGTCATGTCGGCAGGATGGCGGCCTCGAGGCAGCGCGACGTCCGCGGTCAGGGCCGACCCGCCGAAGCGACGGAGGTCGACGGCGAGCACCACGTGATCGCGCGCGCCGAGCGCGGCGGCCACATGGGCCGCAGCGGTCAGCTCGACGCGATGTCGCTGACCATAGTCGATGGTCAAGGCGTAGCACGCGAACCCTTCGGCCCGCGCGACGGCCATCGCCGTGGTGGAGTCGAGGCCGCCGCTCAGCAGCACGACTGCCGGCCGGTGCTCGGTGCCGCCATCGCGCTCGGACGTGCGGGGGACGCGCATCGAGCGTCATCGTAGCCACTCGCCGGTAACCCGGCAACATCGGAGGTGTGGCCGTCGTGCGATGACCGACGGTGGTATACTCCGATCGTCGTCGTGGGGGGAGGATTCCTGAGAACCGGGTGCGGCCCGGGACCCCTCGAACCTGATCTGGGTAATTCCAGCGAAGGGAACACGGCGTCGACACGGCCGCACCCGCTTTGTGGGCGCGGTCGTTTTGTTTTTTGGGCCACCGGAGGGCCGGTGCAGATCACGGTCAACGGCAAGGTGATGGAGGTGGCGGACGGCCTCAGCATCGAGGGCCTCCTCGCCACCCTCGGCGTGAAGCGCGAGTTCACCGCGGTCGCCGTGAACCGCGAGATCGCGCGCCGCCATGAGTTCGAGTCCATCCGGCTCAAGGACGGCGACCGCGTCGAGGTGGTTCGGCCGATGGGTGGCGGAGCACGGTAAGAGGAGGATAGCCATGGACACGTCCCTCGTGATCGGAGGCAAGGAGTTCGCGTCGCGCCTGATCGTGGGCACCGGGAAATACGGGTCGCTCGACATCATGCGTCAGGCCCACGAGGAATCGGGCGCGGAGATCGTCACCGTGGCCATCCGGCGCGTAAGCCTGCCCGGCAGTGGCGAGTCGATCCTCGATTACATCGACACGAAGCGCTTTACGCTCCTGCCGAACACCGCTGGCTGCTATACGGCGGAGGAGGCGGTGCGCACGGCCTACCTGGCGCGCGAGGCCGGCCTCGGGGAGCTCGTGAAGCTCGAGGTGATCGGCGACTCCCGCACGCTCTTCCCGGACGTTCAGGGCCTGCTCGACGCGACGAAGACGCTGGCCCGCGACGGCTTCGTGGTGATGCCGTACACGAACGACGACCCGGTCATGGCCAAGAAGCTGGAGGACGCGGGGGCGGCGGTGGTGATGCCGCTCGGAGCGCCCATCGGCTCAGGCCTCGGCATCCGCAACCCTTACAACATCAAGATCATCCTCGAGACCGTGTCGGTCCCGGTCATCGTCGACGCCGGCGTCGGCACCGCGTCCGATGCCGCGATCGCGATGGAGCTCGGCTGCGACGGCGTGCTGATGAACACCGCCATCGCGTCCGCGCGCGACCCGGTTGCCATGGCGCGCGCCATGCGCCAGGCCGTCGAGGCCGGGCGTCTGGCCTACAAGGCCGGACGGATGCCGAAGAAGCTCTACGCCAGCGCGTCCTCGCCGCTCGAGGGCCTCCCCGATTGGTCGACGAGCTGAGGCTCTGCCTCGTCACCGACCGCTCGCAGACGCGTGATCGCGATCTGTTCGCGGTCGTCACGCAGTGCCTGGCCGCCGGACTGCCAGCGGTGCAGGTGAGAGAGAAAGACCTGCCGGCGCCCGAGGTCGCTCACCTCTGTCGCGCCCTTCGGCCGCCGGCGGCGGCCCACGGCGCGCTCTTGATCGTCAACGATCGTGTCGACATCGCGCTGGCGGTCGGAGCCGACGGTGTTCAGCGCACCTCGACCTCGCTCTCCGTCGAGGACATGCGGAGAGCGGCGGACAAGCGCGTGAGGATCGGGGCCTCGGTGCACTCGGTGGCCGAGGCCGTCAGCGCCGCGACGGCGGGCGCCGAGTGGATCTTCTTCGGTCCCGTCTACGACACGCCGTCCAAGCGGCGGTACGGCGCGCCCCAGGGCTTGTCGGCCCTCGAGCGCGTGGCGGCAGCCGTCGCGGTGCCCGTCATCGCTATCGGAGGCATCACGCCCGAGCGCGTTGCCGAAGTCAGAGCTGCAGGCGCCCACGGTGTCGCCGTGATCTCGGCGATCCTGTCGGCCGACTCTCCTGCCGCCGCTACCCAGCGATTCCTCGACGCGCTCAACCGATGAAGCTGCAAGGTTCGAGTTCTATCAATCGGGGAGACGAACGCAGCTGCGCGCACCTAGACCTCGCCACCTTCGGTTCAAGGCGAGCACGCGGCACCCGCTCCAATGACTGCAGCCCCGCGCTCCTCGTGCAGGCCACCCCCGGTTCGAGCCGGGCAAGCGTCACCCGCTCCAATGGTATTCTCCTGGCGCCGATCACGGCCAAGGTGACCGCTTCCTAACGAGGCTCCAGACATGATGAGAGACGACCTCAAGCGCGACGTCTGGCAGGCGATCGACCGGCGGCGGGACGAGATCATCGGCCTCGGGGAGCAGATCCGCCGGCATCCCGAGCTCGGCTTCAAGGAGATCAAGACCTCTCGGCTCGTCGAGGAGACGCTGGGCAAGCTCGGTCTCTCGCCTCGGAGCGGCCTCGCCGTCACCGGCGTGCGCGCGGATCTGCCCGGGCGCGCCGGCGACGGGCCCACGTTCGCCCTCCTCGGC
This sequence comes from Candidatus Rokuibacteriota bacterium, assembly GCA_003220615.1. GTDB lineage: Bacteria > Methylomirabilota > Methylomirabilia > Rokubacteriales > CSP1-6 > 40CM-68-15. The sequence continues at coordinate 41,286 of QHTB01000149.1, read as the reverse complement.
GAGCTCGACGCGCTCGTCGTCGTCGGACATCCCGACGCCGATCCAGCGACGGGTGCCGCCCACGCGTGTGGCCACAATGCCCAGATCGCCGGCCTGCTGGGCGCGGCCATGGGATTGATGGACGCACGGGCCGCCGCTCATCTCGCCGGGCGACTCGTCTTCTTCGCGGTGCCCGCCGAGGAGTACGGCGACATCGAGTGGCGCGTGAGCCAGGCCCGCGCGGGCAAGCTCGAGTTCCTCGGCGGCAAGCCGGAGCTGCTGCGTCTCGGTCACTTCGACGACGTGGATCTCGCGATGATGATCCACACGACCGCGCGGCCCGAGGACGGCAAGGCCGGAGTGTCCGCGTCCAACAACGGCTGCATCGTGAAGACCGTCCGGTACGTCGGACGGGCCGCACACGCCGGCGGAGCCCCGTGGCTCGGAGTGAACGCCCTCTACGCGGCGCAGATCGCGCTCGCCGCGATCAACGCCATCCGCGAGACCTTCCGCGACGAGGACACGATCCGCGTCCATCCGATCATCACGCACGGCGGATCTCAGGTGAACGTGATCCCGGGCGAGGTGAGGCTCGAGACCTACGTCCGGGGCCGTACGGTGGAGGCGATCCTCGACGCCAACGTCAAGGTCGACCGCGCCCTGCGCGCGGGCGCGCTCGCGCTCGGCGCGCAGGTCGAGATCGAGACGCTGCCCGGCTACATGCCGATGCGCTGCGACGACGCGATGGCGGCGCACTTCAAGCGGGCGATGGCGCGTCTCGTCGGCGAAGAGCACTACCGGCAGATCGGCCATCGCACGGGCTCCACCGACATGGGCGACCTCTCCCAGGTGATGCCCATCCTCCACCCGTACATCGGCGGCGCCCGCGGGAGCGGTCACAGCGCCGATTTCCAGATCGAGGACAAGGCGCTCGCGTACGTCGCCCCGGCCAAGGCGCTGGCGGCGATGGTCATCGACATGCTCGCCGACGGCGCGGCCGGTGCGCGCGAGGTCGTCGGCGCGCGGCCGCCGATGACGCGCGCGCAATACCTCTCGTTCCAGCGCGGGATCGCCCGGCGCGAGGTGTACGAGGCCTGACCGCGTGTACGGCAAGACGGCCGTCGACTTCCCGCAGCGCATCGTGTGCCTGACCGCCGAGACCGCGGAGATCGCGCACGTGCTCGGAGCCGGCGAGCGGGTGGTCGGGGTGCCCGGCACTGCGCGCCGGCCCGATGAGGCGCGGGAGAAGGCCAAGGTCGGCGGCTTCACGACGTTCAGGCTCGACAAGATCCTCGCGCTCGAGCCCGATCTCGTGCTCGGCTTCTCCGATCTCCAGAAGGACGTCATGCGGGACCTGATCGGCAGCGGCGTCGCGGTGCTGTGCACGAATCAGCGCTCGTTCGACGACGTGCTGAGGACGATCCTCATGATCGGCGGCGCGCTCGGGTGCGAGACGCCGGCGCGCGCGCTGATCCAGGACATCAGGGACGAGGTGAAGCAGATTCGCGAGTACTCGAGCGTGTGGCCCGATCGCCCGCGCGTCTACTTCGAGGAGTGGCACGAACCACTCATCACCGGCATCGGCTGGGTCTCGGAGCTCATCGAGATCGCCGGCGGCCGCGACGTCTTCGCCGAGCTGCGCGACCGCCCGATCGCCAGCCAGCGCATCGTGGCAGCCGACGAAGTGGTCCGCCGTGATCCGGAGATCATCCTGGCGTCCTGGTGTGGCAAGCCGGTGGACCGCGACGCCATCGCCGGCCGGCCCGGCTGGCAGGGGATGACGGCGGTGAGGCGCGGGCAGATCCACGAGCTCGACGGCAGTGACGTGCTGTCGCCCGGGCCGTCGCTGATGGCCGGCCTGAGGCAGATCCACGAGATCGTGCAGAACTTTCAGGCCGCCGTCTAGCAGCGTAAGATCAGAGGAAGTTCCCAGAGCACCTCCAAAAAACTTTGGCCCAGCTGGGCCCCCAGCTACGATTGGAGCCGCCGCATGGTCGACTTCGCTCTCGCGCGTCCCGAAGCCTTCTTCGCCGATCGTTTCAACATCACCTCGTCAACCATCGATCGGCTGCTCGGCTCCGCCCTTCGAGGCAAGGTCGACGACGCCGACATCTATCTCGAGTACCGCATCATCGAGGAGCTGGTGCTGGAGGAGGGCGTGGTCAAGAAGGCGTCGCGACACGTGAGCCAGGGGGCGGGTGTTCGCGCCCAGGCCGGCACGCGCACGGGCTACGCCCACACCGACGACATCTCGATCACGAACCTCGAAGAGGCGGCCCGTCAGGCGCGAGCCATCGCGGCCGACGCGCGCGGCTCGGCGGTGGTGGCGGTGCCGAACGGCAGGCCTCACGACCTCTATGGTTTGCGCGAGACGCCGGTCGCCGCCGACCTCGCGCGCAAGCTGGACCTGTTGCGCTCAGCCGATCGGGCCGCGCGCGCCGCGGATCCCCGGGTCCATCAGGTCATCGCGAGTGTCACGAGCGAGGACGTGATCGTGTTCGTCGTGACCGCTGCCGGCTGGACGGTCGGTGACATCCGGCCGCTCACGCGGCTCAACGTCACCGTCATCGCCGAAGACGGGGACAAGCGGGAGATCGGGACGTACGGCGGTGGTGGCCGCGTGGCTTTCGACTGGTTCCTCGAGGACCGCCGCTGGGAGCGCTTCGCGCGCGAGGCGGCACGCCAGGCGGGCCTCAAGCTCGCGGCGGTGGAAGCGCCGGCCGGGGCGATGACGGTCGTGCTGGGCCCCGGCTGGCCGGGCATTCTCCTCCACGAGGCGATCGGCCACGGCCTCGAGGGCGATTTCAATCGCAAGGGCGTGTCGGCCTTCGCCGGCCGTCTCGGGCAGAAGGTGGCCTCGGAGCTCGTCACGGTGGTCGACGACGGAACGATCCCGAACCGCCGCGGCTCGCTGAACGTCGACGACGAAGGCACGCCGACGTCGCGGAACGTTCTCATCGATCGCGGCGTGCTGTGCAGTTACATGCAGGACAAGCTCAACGCCCGGCTCATGGGCATGACGGCGACCGGCAACGGACGCCGCGAGTCGTACGCGTATCCGCCCATGCCGCGCATGACCAACACGTTCATGCTGGCCGGCGAGGAGGCACCCGAGGACATCCTGCGCTCGGTCAAGCAGGGCCTCTACGCCGTCGCGTTCGGGGGCGGCCAGGTCGACATCACCAGCGGCAAGTTCGTCTTCTCCGCCAGCGAGGCCTACCTGATCGAAGACGGCCGGGTGACGGCGCCCGTCAAGGGCGCGACGCTCATCGGCAACGGACCCGACGCGCTCACGCGTGTCAGCCGCGTCGGTCACGACCTGAAGCTCGACGAGGGAATCGGCACGTGCGGCAAGGACGGCCAGTCGGTTCCCGTGGGCGTCGGCCTGCCCACCATTCGCATCGACGGAATGACGGTCGGGGGGACGCAGGTGTGAGCGGGATCGACGCCGACCTGCTCGTCTCGGTCCTCAAGCGCGCGACCGTGCTCGGCGCCACCGCTGCCGACGGCTTCCTCGTCGACGAGCGCCACTTCAGCGCCACCGTACGACTGGGCGAGGTCGACACGGTGACGCACTCGCACGATCAGCGACTCTCGCTGCGCGTCTTCGCAGGCCGCGCCTCCGCCGCGGCCTCGACCTCGGACCTCTCGTCCGGCTCGCTCGAGCGCGTGGTCGAAGAAGCGACCCGGCTCGCCAAGATCACCGCCGAGGATCCTCACGCTGGACTTCCCGATGCTGCGGAGCTCACGAGGTCGATCCCCGATCTGGACCTGGCGGACCTGAGCGGTCACGATCTCGCGCCGGAGGCCAAGATCGACATCGCTCGTCGCGCCGAGGCCGCCGCGATGGCGGCCGACCCTCGGGTGACGAATTCCGAGGGCGCCGAGTTCTGGGATCGTCAGGCGCGGTACGCGTACGCGACGTCGTCGGGGTTCTCGGGCGGCTATCGGACGTCGAGCTTCGGGATCACCGCGTCGCCCGTGGCCGCGCAGAACGGCGAGATGCAGCGCGACGGCTGGTACACGACGGCTCGCAAGCGCGCGGCGCTCGACGATCCCGCCGAGGTCGGCCGCACGGCGGCGGCGCGGGCCGTGCGCCGCCTCGGCGCGCGGAAGGTCAAGACCACCGAGGTCCCGGTGATCTTCGATCCGGAGACGGCGGCGACGCTCGTCCGTGCGATCGCCTCGGCGGCGGCGGGGCCCAGCCTCTACCGACGCGCATCGTTCTTGCTCGATCGGCTGGGCACGACGATCGCGGCGCCCTCGGTCACGATCGTGGACGATGGACTCAGGCCGGGTGGGCTCGGGTCGCGGCCGTTCGATGGCGAGGGCATGGCGACGCGCCGGACCGTCGTCGTCAGCGAAGGCGTCCTGCAGTCGTACCTGCTCGACAGCTACAGCGCTCGGAAGCTCGGCCTCGCCTCCACGCACCACGCCGCCCGCGACGGAGCCGGCGTCACCGTGGCCACGACCAATCTCATGCTCATGCCCGGCTCGACCAGCCCCCAGGACCTGATCGCTTCCGTTCGCGAGGGGCTCTACGTCACCGAGCTGATCGGCTTCGGCGTCAACGGCGTCACCGGCGATTACTCGCGCGGCGCCGTCGGCCTCTGGATCGAGAACGGAGCCTTCGCCTATCCGGTGGAGGAAGTGACGATCGCCGGCAACCTGCTCGAGATGTTCGCCGAGGTGGACGGCATCGGAAACGACCTCGTCCTGCGCGAGCGGACTGCGGCGCCCACCGTGAAGATCGCGAGCATGGTCGTTGCCGGGGACTAGAGCCCGGGCCGCATGATCATCGACACCCACTGCCACCTGTACGAGCCGGCGTTCGCCAACATGCAGGAGACGCTACAGACGGCGCTGGCCCACGACGTGTGGGGCGTCGTCGGCGTGGGCTGCGACGTCGACACGAACGAGCGGACGCTCGCTCTGGCCACGGCCAACTCGAAGATGGTGTGGGCCTGTCTCGGGTTTCATCCCGACCGTGTCCATCTGAGCGACCACGACCTCGAGCAGGTCGAGCAGCAGGTGATCGAGCACCACGCCCGCATCATCGGCCTCGGTGAGGTGGGCCTGCCCTGGTATTGCCTGCAGTCGTCCAGCGACCCCGCGGCGACGATGGAGCGAGGCCGCGAGCGCCTGGACCGTCTGCTCGCGCTCGCCGGACGCTACGACCTCGCGGTGGCTCTCCACGCGCCCCACGGCGCCGCGGCCGGCGCGCTGCAAGCCCTCAAGCGCCATGGCATCGAGCGCGCGGTCTTCCACTGGCACAAGGCTCCGCCCGACGTCACCCGCGACATCGTGGGGGCGGGGTACTTCGTGTCGGTGGGGCCGGAGGTCGTCTACCGAGAGCGTGATCGCGAGCTGGCGACGTCGGTGCCGCTCGACTCCCTGCTCGTGGAGAGCGATGCCCCGTGGAAGTACTCGGGCGAGTTCGAAGGACTCGACTCGGGGCCGTGGTTCGCGGCGCGCGTGGCCGAAGAGCTGGCGAAGATCAAGCAGCTGCCCGTGGCTGACGTGATGTTCCGGCTCTCCACCAACGCCTGCCGCCTCTTCGACCTGGTCTGGGCCTGACGTTCCGGCGAGTGGCACATGAGCGGAGAAGACAAGCACACCGTCACCCTTCCCGGGGCCCGTCTCGCTCTCGTCCTTCACGTGCCCGAGGGACGGCGCCGCGTGCCGTGCGTGGTCGCCTGTCACGGGCTCGGCGCGTCGAAGGACAGTGACAAGTACCTGTTGCTGGGCGCCGAGCTTCCCGCGGCTGGCCTGGCCCTGGCGCGCTTCGACTTTCGCGGCTGCGGCGAGTCGAGCGGCGACGAGGAGGACACCACCATCGCCACGCGCGTCGAGGATCTCGAGGCCGTGATGAAGTTCCTCGCGTTCCACCGGCGACTGGACGGACGCTTCGGTCTCCTCGGCTCGAGCCTGGGCGGCTACGTCGCCCTGCACGTGGCCGCCGCCCGCGGTGACGGACTGCCCGTCGTGACGTGGAACGCGCCGTCGAATCTCGGCGAGCTGATGGACACGCCCTCGGCCGACGCGAAAGGATTCGGCATCGCGTTCTACGAGGAGCTCGCCACGCACCGCTACGACAATGCGCCGACGGGCGTCGGCAGCCATCTGGTGATCCAGGCCGAGGCCGATGACGTCGTGCCCGCGGAGCACGGTGCCACGCTGCACGCGCGCGCAAAGGATCCCTGCGATCTCGTCATCATTCCCGGCGCCGACCACCGGCTCAGCGACAGCGGCCACCGCCGAGCGGCGGTTGCCGCGAGCCTCGAGTGGTTCGGACGCTTCTTGAAGGAGGCGGCATGATCAACCGCCAGCGCGTGGTCTCGGAGTTCATCGAGCTCGTACAGACCTCGAGTCCCTCGCGCCACGAGTTGCCGGTGGCCCAGCGTCTGATCCCCGCGCTCGAAGCGCTCGGCGCTCAGGTGGAAGTCGATGACGCCGGGTCGAAGATCGGTGGAGACACCGGCAACGTGCTCGGCCGTATTCCAGGCACCGCGCCGTCGGCCCCGCCACTGCTCCTCTGCGCCCACATGGACACCGTCGTGCCGTGCCAGAACATCCGGCCAGTCGCTCAGGGCGACGTCATCAGAACCGACGGCACCACGATCCTCGGCGGCGACGACAAGGCGGGCATCGTGGCCATCCTCGAATCCGTCCGTGTCGCGCGTGAGCGCCGTCTACCCCACGGCCCCATCGAGATCCTCTTCACCATCTGCGAGGAGAACGGCCTGCTCGGCGCCAAACACTTCGACGTCACGCGCCTGGCCGCCCGGCGCGGGCTCGTCCTCGACTGCGACGGCGTCAACGAGTTGATCACGCGCGCGCCGGCCGCCAATCACGTGAGCTTCGTGGTGCACGGCCTCGAGGCCCACGCCGGCGTCTGCCCGGAGCAGGGCATCAGCGCCATCAAGGTGGCGGCCGAGGCCATCGCGGGGATGAGGCTCGGCCGCATCGACGACGAGACGACGGCGAACCTCGGGGTGATCGAGGGCGGGCTGGCGACCAACATCGTGCCCAACCGGGTCACGATAAGGGGCGAGACGCGGAGCCGAAGCCTCGCCAAGCTCGACGCGCAGACCCAGCACATGCAGCGCTGCTTCGACGACGCGGCGGCCCGCCACCACGTCACGGTCGAGGGGCGCGGGCACACGGCTCGCGTCGAGGCGCGGGTGGCCCGCGGCTACGAGCGGCTCGACCTCGGCGACGACACCGCGATCGTTCGCTTGATGACGAGGGCGGCCGAGCGGCTGCATCGCAACTTCCGCACGCGAGCCACGGGCGGCGGCTGCGACGCCAACGTCTTCGCGGGCCGCGGGCTCGAGGTGGCCAACCTGGGCTGCGGCATGCGCGCCATCCACACCGTCAACGAGTGGGTGGACGTCAACGACATCGTCGCGACCACCGAGCTGCTGGTCGCGTTGTTACAGGTGAACGCCGAGAATTAAGCGCGCCTCGACTCCCCGGTAGTCACGCGAGCTTCTGCAGGCGCGCTCTGATTTATTAAGTTGGGGGGACCCGTACCGCTTCCCCCCAAACCCCCCTCATCACGTCGCGCGCGACACCGTGTCTAACCCCGCGTGTAGATCACACCGCGTCTTTTGCGATCACCTCGACCGGGGCGCCTGGCGCGTCGACATCGAGCCCGTCCGGCCAGTACTCGTAATGCTCGGGCGCCGTGTCGAGCAGCGGCACGAGCTCCGGCATGATCAGGTCCACGCTGAACGGGATCGCTCGCCCCGACTGTAACGCTCGCCGCTCGCGCACGCCGGTCAGCAGAGCCGTGAGCCGCGGCTGCTCGAGCGAGCGCGCACACAAGAGATACGTGGGCTGGTAGAGGCTCACCGCGTGCTCGACCCACTGGCCCAGCGCGGCGATCACCTGAACGGCGGAGCCGGCGCGGGCGTTGAAGACCACGAGGGCCAGGCCGGAGGCGTCGAGGGGGACGCGGCGGAATTCCCGCTCGGCGACCAGCGTGTGGTCCTCGCTGGCGTGCAGCGATAGGGGCGCTCCCGCGAATGGAGCCTGGCGTACCTCGTAGACGGCGAAGCAGTCCGGATCGTCCACGCTCCGGAATCGTGATCGGGCGTGCACGATGTCGTCGTCGGCGACGAGACGATCCAGGTCGAGACCGCGATAGAACCTCAGACAGCGAAGTAGGAACGGACGAGCGCGAAGCACGGGGGTGCGTCGAGCAACTCCTGTGCCGAAGCTGATTGCCGGCGAACGCCGTGAAAACGCGCGTGGTACCAGGGGTTGGGACGGTTTTTTCAAAGGGCGGTCTTCGACGCTCGGGTGTCACCGGGGTGACAAGAGCGCACGGGGCATGCTAGGAAAGGACCGTGAGCCGTCGCCGCCTCGCCCTCGCGCTCGGCCTGATCGTCCTCCTCGGCGCGGGCTGGGCCGGGACCGCGTGGTACCGAAGCCGGTTGAGCGTCGGTACCGACGACGCGTATGTCGAAGGTACAGTGGCGCCGGTGAGCGCCAAGGTTCCGGGCCAGGTGATGGAGGTCCTCGTCCGCGACAACGAGCTCGTGAAGGCGGGCCAGGTCGTCATTCGGCTCGATGCCCGTGATTACCGGGCGAAGGCCGAGCAGGCGCGCGCCGCCGTGGTGATGGCGGAGCGGCGGTTCAAGGTGGCCTCCGCGCGCGTCGGTCTCGGGCAGGAGATGGCGGCCAGCCAGCACACCCAGGCCGAGGCGGCCACGGTCCGCGCGGAGGCAGCCCGCCGGTCGGCCGTCAGCATCCTCGAGGGGAGCCGGGCGGCCGCCCACGCTCGGCGGGCGGCGATGGCGTCGCTCGTCGCCGACCGCGACGGTGCGCACGCGCTTCGTGATCGCACCGCGCTCGACCTCGCACGGGCCGAGGAGCTCTTCACGCGCGAGCTGGTCGCGAAGCAGTTCGTGGACAACGCGCGGGCCGATGCGCGGATCGCCGCGGCCCAGGTCGCCGCCGCCGAGCAGCGCGTGGCCCAGGCCCAGCGCGACCTCGAGTCGGCGGAGGCGGACGCTCGCATGCGCGAGTCCGGCTTCGAGCCTCAGCAACTCGGCGTGCGCACGGCCGAGGCGCGGGTGCTCGAGGCGCGCGCGCAGGAGCAGCAGGCCGGCGCGCTCGTGCAGGAGGTGCGCGTGCGCGAAGCCGAGCGTGACCTGGCCGCGGCCCAGCTCAAGGAGGCCGAGGCCGACCTTTCGGTGGCCCTGCTCAACGTCGAGTACACCGAGATCCGCGCTCCGATCGCCGGAGTCGTGACGCGAAAGAACGTCGAGCCGGGGCAGGTCGCCCAGCCGGGGCAAGCGCTGCTGGCCGTCGTCTCGCTCGACGACGTGTGGGTCATCGCCAACCTCAAGGAGACCCAGCTTCGCAGCATTCGGCCGGGCATGCGGGCCGAGATCGTCGTCGACACGTTTCCCGATCGCACGTGGAAGGGCACCGTCGATTCGATCGCCGCCGGCACGGGCGCGCGCTTCTCGCTCCTGCCGCCCGAGAACGCGACCGGCAACTGGGTGAAGATCGTCCAGCGCGTGCCGGTGAAGATCGCGCTGGAGCCCGGTCAGACGTTGAATCCTCACACCCTGCGAGCCGGAATGTCCGCGATCGTCACGATCCACCTTCGCTCGCGCTGACACGGCGCGCGACGATGTAAGAAATACCGCAGTTCGGTAATCTTTTCTCCAGCCTAGGAAATTCGCTTCAGGCGGTCGCGTCGGTCGCGCGCAATGCTACGATGCACCGTCGTGAGCCTCGCCGAGCTCATCTATCGCCTCGCGAACGTCGTGTTGAGTGTTTCCGCGCTCGTCGTCGGCGCCCTCATCGTCATCGAGATCAGTCGGCGACCGACCGCTCGTCGTGAGCCACTCGGCATGGCGATTGCGCTGGTGTTCGTCGCTGTCGGCGGACGGGCGGCCGTGCGGTCGGTGCTGGAACCGGTCGGCATCATGCCCACGGGCTCGTTCGTCACGATCGTCGCCGTGGACCTGCTGGCGGCCGGCTCGGCAGTGGCATTCCTCGCGCTGCACCGGCGCTACGCCGTGTTCATCGAGAGCGCTGACATGATGCGCGAGTACGAGACGGAGTATGCGGCCAAGGAACGGGAGGCGCGCGCGCTCGCCCAGGTCAACGAGGAGCTGCGCCGGCTCGACGAGCTCAAGAGCGAGTTCCTGGCCATGGTGAGTCACGAGCTGCGCACGCCGCTGACGGCGATCGTCGGGTACAGCCGCCTCCTGATGCGCCAGGTGCACGGTCCGCTCACACCCAAGCAGCTCGAGCACCAGGAGGCGATCTTCCGCAGCGCTCAGCGACTGACCGAGCTGATCAACGACCTGCTCGACGTCTCACGCCTGGAAGCCGCCCGCGTGGAACTCGACCCGCGGCCGACCGACGTCCGCGAGGCGGTCGAGCACGTGGTGGCCGCCGTGCGCGTCGCCTCTCAGGCCAAGCAGATCCGCATCGCCAATGCCGTCGGCTCCGACGTGCCGGCGGTCCACGCCGACGCGACGCGGCTCCACCAGATCCTCGTCAACCTGGTGGGCAACGCGGTGAAGTTCACGCCGGCTGGCGGCGCGATGACGGTGCGCGCGGCGCGCCAGGGCGATCAGGTGTGGATCGCCGTCGAGGACAGCGGCGTCGGCATCGCCAGGGACGAGCTCGCGCGCATCTGGGATCCGTTCTATCAGGTCGAGTCGCCGATGCGGCGGCGCCACGGTGGATCCGGTCTCGGCCTCGCGATCGTCCGGCGCCTGGTCGAGCTCCACGGCGGAGTCGTGCGCGCCGAGAGCGACGGGGAGAACCGGGGCAGCCGGTTCAGCTTCAGCCTCCCCGTGTCGACGGTGGCGCCGCGCTCGGCCGTCGCGGTGGAGGAGACGGCGTCGCGGGTCGAGCCCGTCCTGGCGGGACGCGACGTGCTGATCGTGGACGACGACCTGCCCAATCAGGATCTGATGCGGACCGTCGTCGAGGACCTGCTAGGCGGCCGCGCCACCATCTCGGCCGACGGCGAAGCGGCGGTGCAGCTGGCGCTCGAGCACCCACCCGCCGTCATCTTGCTCGACCTCATGTTGCCTGGACTCTCGGGCTGGGAGGTGGCGCGCCGGCTGCGCCAGCATCCCGACACGCGGAACATCCCCATCATCGCGGTGTCGGCGCTGGCCCGTCCCCAGGAGCGCGAGTCGGCGTTCCACGCGGGTTGTGAGGCGTACGTCGCCAAGCCCTACACGCCCGACGATCTGGCCCGCGTCGTCGCGGCCACCATGGCCGGCGCCGGAGCGCTGTCGCGATGACCGACGAGATCGCGCGCGTTCTCGTCGTCGAGGACAACCGCGACACGTCCGCCCTGCTGCGCGACCTGCTCGAGGCCGAGGGCTACCAGGTCGAGTCGGTGGGGACGGGCGAGGCCGCCCTGGAGGCGCTCGAGGTCAATCCGGAGACGGACCTCCTGGTCCTCGACCTCATGCTGCCCGGCATGAGCGGCTACGAGGTCATCGAGAAGCTGCGCGCGGAGGCCAGCCAGAGCCGCGTTCCCATCCTCGTGCTGAGCGCGCTCAGTAGCCCGTCCGCCCGTGTGCGCGGCCTGCGCGACGGCGCCGACGACTACATGACGAAGCCGTTCCTGCCCGAGGAGCTGGTGGCGCGCGCGCGAACGCTGATCACCAGCCGGCTGCTCGAGCGGCGGACGCGGGAGATCCAGGCGCTCGCCCAGATCGCTCAGGCCAGCCTCACCGCCGCCGACGGCGACGTGCTGTTGCAGCGGATGGACGAGATCGTCCTCGACGTCTTCGCGGCCGACGGTGCCGCCATCCTCCTGGCCGACGAGGCGAAGAGCGAGCTGCGGGCGCGGGCCGCGCTCGGCTTCGGCGACGATCTGGCCGGCCTGAGCGTGCCGCTGGGCGAGGGCGTGGCCGGCCTCGCGCTGAGCACGCGATCGCCCGTGATCGTCGACGACGGCGCCGCCACCGACCACCGCGTCAAGAGCCGCACGCTCCGGTCGGGGAAGTTCCGCTCGGTGATGGCGGCGCCTCTGATCGTCGGTGGCGTCGGCATCGGCGTGCTGGAGGTCGCCCGGCGCTCACGGCGGATCGACAATCGGGCCTACCAGTTTCTCAACATCGTCGCCGATCGAGTCGCCGTCGCGATCGAGCACTCGCGGCTGGAGGGCGAGGCGCGCGAGCTGGCCAACGTGGTGCGACGCATCGGCGAAGGCGTCGTCGTCATCGACACCGACGACCGCGTGCTCTTCGCCAACCGCGCGTTCCTGTCCATGGTCGGCGCCGCCGGCGAGGACCTCACCGGCCAGCGCTGGACGGATTTCCTGTCCTCGGCGCAGGACACGGGCGCGCTGATCACGCAGATGCGGCAGCAGACCATCTACCACGGCGAGCTGTTGCTGATCACGCGGGCCGGCGAGCCCCGGCCGGTGCACCTCTCGCTGTCCGCCGTCGAGCGGCGGAAGGGCGGGCTGCAGCGCATCGGCATCTTCCGTGACATCAGCCCCGAGCACGAGCTCCGCTTCCGCGTGATCCGCGAGCAGAAGTTCCGCACGCTCGGCTCGCTGGCGGCCGGCGTGGCGCACAACATCAACAACCGCCTCACGCCGGTGCTGGGCTGGACGGAGATGCTGCTCGAGCGCCTGGGCGCCGGCGAGACGATCGACACCGACGAGCTCACTCACGCGCTGAAGGTCATCAGCCAGGGCGCCGCCGACAGCGTGGGAACGGTGCGCCGGCTCCAGGAGTACTCGCGTCCGGCCCGCGTGCGCGGTCCGGAGGCGGTGCAGCTCCGCGAGGTGGTGGAACAGCTCCTGGCCCTGACCCGGCCGCAGTGGGACAACGACGCGGCTCGTCGCGGCGTGCGCTACGAGATCGACCTTCGCATCGATCCGGCGCCAGCCATCCTGGCCGTGGCCAGTGAGATCCGGGAGGCGCTGCTGAACATTCTCGAGAACGCGCTGGCCGCCATGCCCGACGGCGGGCGGCTCACCACCCAGATCGGGACCGAGGCCGATCGGGCGCGCATCGCGATCACCGACACCGGGCGGGGGATGAGCGCCGAGGTCCAGCGCCTCGCCTTCGAGCCGTTCTTCACCACGCGCGGCGGAGAGGGCGGGACTGGTCTGGGTCTATCGCTGGCCCAGGAGATCGTGCAGCGCTACGGCGGGACGATCACGCTCCAGAGCCGCGAGGGCGTGGGCACCACGTTCACGCTGTCCTTCCCGCCGGTCACCGGCGAGCTCAACCGGACCACCGTGTTCGTGCCCGTGGTGGAGCCCTTGCGCATCCTCGCCGTCGAGGACGAGCCCGAGGTGCTCGATCTCGTGCGGGCGATGCTGACCCACGCCGGCCACGCCGTGCTCACGGCCGCCTCGGGGCGGGAAGCCCTGACGATCTTCAACCGCGAGTCCGTCGACCTCATCATCACGGATCTCGGCATGCCGGGAATGACAGGGCTCGGGCTGGCCGCCGAGCTGCGGCACATCCGTCGCGTCCCGATCGTGCTGCTCACGGGCTGGGCCCAGGAGCTCGACCCGGCCGCCGCCGAGGATGTCGACGCGATCCTGGCCAAGCCGTTCTCGCGGGAGAAGCTCTTCGAGGCGATCGCCCGCGCCGTTCCCGATCGCGTGAAGTCTAGTTAACAGGGCACGGGCACCCGGGCTTCCGCCCGTCACCCCGACCGGATCGCCCAGAGAAGCACGGCGGCGCCGAGGACGATCCGGTACGCCGCGAACGGCGTGAGCCCGCGGCGGCGAACCCACCCGAGGAACCAGCCCACCACAGCGTAGGCAACGACGAACGACACCACGAAGCCGACGGCGAGCACGATGAAGGAGTGAGCATCGTGGGGCATCGCGCCGATCGCGCTCGGCTCGCCCGCCCGCGGCCGCAGCGACTTCAACAGATCGTAGAGGGTGGCGGCGGCCATCGTCGGGATCGACAGGAAGAACGAGAACTCCAGGGCCACCGAACGCGTCATGCCGGCGAGCTCACCGGCGGTGATCGTCGCCATCGAGCGTGAGGTGCCGGGAAAGACGGCCGAGAGGAGCTGGCAGGCGCCGATCCACACCGCCTGGCCGACCGACATCTCCTCCATCGTCTCGGTGATGAAGCCGCGGGCGAACGCCTGGCCCTGCGAGCGTTCGTAGATCGCGTCGACCACCCACATCACGACGCCGCCGACGATGAGCGAGGCCGCCATGACGAAGAGGCTCTCGAGGTGCTTGCCGATGATCTTCGTCAGCAGGAAGGCCGGAATCGCCGTGGTGAGAAACGCGATCAGCGTCAGCGAGAGCGGGTGAGTGGCCACGGTGCGGTCGCCCCGCGAGCCGTGAGGGAAGAAGCGCACGAGCTTGACGAGACGGCCCCAGAAGTAGATGGGCAGGCAGAGGATCGCGCCGAGCTGGATGACGATCGAAAACGTCTTCCAGTAGGGGTCGCCGAGATCGATGCCGAGCAGCGCCTCGGTGAGGCGCAGGTGGGCCGTCGAGCTGACGGGCAGGAATTCGGTCAGCCCTTCGATCACGCCCAGCACGACGGCCAGCACGTAGTCGTTCACGAGCTCACCCGACGACGTCCTCGCCGCCGTCGACGCCGATGACGTTGCCCGTGATCCACGCGGTGTCGGGATGGGCCAGGACGACGAGCGCACGGGCGACGTCCTCGGGCGTGGTGAGACGGCCGCTGGGGTTGCGGCGACGCGCCTGGTCGACCAGCGTGTCGTAGCCGGGAATTTTCTGCGCGGCCGGGGTCGGCGTCACGCCGGCCCGGATCGCGTTGACCGTGATGCGGCGCGGGGCCAGCTCCATGGCGAGTTGACGCACGTGGGATTCGAGCGCGGCCTTGGCCGCCGACACCGGCCCGTACGCCGGCAGCACGCGGCGGCCGCCCGACGACGTCAGGGCGAAGATGCGACCGCCCTCGGTCATGAGCCCGCGCGCGACGACCTCCTGCGTCCAGTACACGAGCGTGTGCGCCATCACGTCGACCGTCATGTCCATCTGAGCGGCGCTCACCGCCTCCTTGACGGGATCGGCGATGAAGGGCTTGAGCGTGCCGAAGGCGAGCGAGTGGAGCAGCACGGTCAGGTGGCCGTCATCGCCGCGCGCCGCGATCGCGCGCGTCATTTCCTCCAGCACTTCGGCGCGACGGTCGGCGTCGGCGGCGTTGACGTTGAAGAAGCGGGCCTGGCGGCCGAGGCCTTCGATCGTGGCCACGATGCGCTCGACGTTGGTGAGGGTGGCCTTACGGTCGAGGTGGACGCCGAAGATATCGAGGCCGGCCCGCGCCAGCGCGATGCTCGATGCTTCACCGAAGCCCGACGAGGCACCGAGCACGAGCGCCCAGCCGCCGAGCCGGACGGGAGCCGATTGCATGGACTCGCGCATTCTACCATCGTGTAGAATCGCCAACAGGTCATGCCGAAGACCGCCGGCATCATCCTGGTCGGGAACGAGATCCTGTCGGGCAAGATCGAGGACGCCAACGCGGTCTACCTCTGTCGTGAGCTCCGGCGCCTCGGCATGGACGTGCGGAAGATCGCGGTCATCCCCGACGACGTCGACGTGATCGCGACCGAGGTGGCCGCGGCTCACCGCGCGTGGGACGTGGTGTTCACCTCGGGCGGTGTCGGCCCCACGCACGACGACGTCACCATCGAGGGCGTGGCTCGGGCCCTCGGCGTGGCGGTGGTTCGCCATCCCGAGCTGACCGGACTGCTCCGGCAGCACTACGGCGAGCGCCTCAACGAGGCGCACCTCAAGATGGCCGAGGTACCGGAAGGCGCCGAGCTGCTGGGCGCCGAGTCGCTGCGCTTCCCCACCATCGTGATGCGGAACGTGTACGTCCTGCCCGGCGTGCCCGAGATCTTCCGGCAGAAGTTCGACGCGATCCGCGAGCGGTTTCGCGACGACCCCATCCATCTGAAGAACGTCTTCGTCCGCATCGGCGAGGGGACGCTGGCCGCCCACCTCAACGAGCTGCTGCGCCATTACCCCGCGCTGCTGCTCGGCTCGTACCCCGAGTTCTCCAATCCCGAGTACCGGGTGAAGGTCACCCTCGAGTCGCGCGACCCGACCTACCTGGAGGCGGCGCTGGCCGTGTTCGTCAAGGGACTGCCTGCCGACGCCGTCGTCAAGATCACGTAGCCTCGGGTGCGCCTGATTTCCCTCGGGGTCGCCGTCATCGTGGCCGCGCTCGTGTTCGCGGGCCTCGGCGACGCGCCGTTCATCGATCCGCCCGAGGGATTCCACGCCGTCGTCGCGCACACGATGAGCGCCCGCGGCGATTTCGTCACGCCTCGCTTCGACGGCGTGCGCTCCTTCGACACGCCTCCGCTGCTCTACTGGCTGCTGTCCACCGCGTTCGCGCTCGGCGGTCCCACCGCAGCGGCCGCCCGTTACTGGCCGGCGCTGAGCGGTGTCGCGGTGGCGGCGCTCACCGCGGCGACCGGCGTGCTGATCGGCGGCGCGCGCGTGGGACTCCTGGCCGGACTGATGGTGGCGGCCAACCTCGGCATCTTCCTCCACGCGCGCCTGGTCGAGCCCGACGTCCTCTTCATCGCCTTCGTCACGCTGGCCTATGCGGGATTCGCCGCCGCCTATCTCGGCCGCGGGGGACGTCGAGGCCTCGCCGTCTTCTACGCCGGCCTCGCCCTGGCCGCGATCACCAAGGACGTGGTGCTGGCCGTGGGAGCGGTCGTCGCCGTCGGCGTGTTCCTGTTCATCACCCGCGAGCGCCCGCTCGGACCCTGGGTCCCATGGTGGGGAATCGCGGTCCTCGCCGCCCTTCCCGTCGCCTGGTATTTCGCCGTCGAGCGGCGCAATCACGGATTCGTCTGGTACACCGTCGTCGACGGCCACATCCTGAGGTATCTGCACGACCGCCACTTTCCCGACGGCCACGCGTCGGTGCCGACGCTCGACTTCCTCGTCGCCACCGTGGTCGCCTTCCTGCCGTGGTCACTGGCCGCGCCGTGGGCGATCGCGCGCTCGTTCCGCCGCCCGTGGCGCACCGCCACCGATCGCCTGTGGGTCCTCTTCGCGGTGTGGGCGCTGTTCGTGCTGATGTTCTTCACGGTGTCGCCGTTCAAGCTCGCTCACGACGCTCTGCCGGCGTTCCCGGCGCTCGCGCTTCTCGTCGCGCGGGTGTGGGACGATACGCTGGTGGCCGAGCCACGCGCGCTCCGGTCCCGAACGCTCCTGATGCCGATCTTCGCGGTGGTCGGCGCCGCCGGCATCATCGCGACGCTCGCCTGGCGAGGGGCCATCGACGCGCGAGCACAGCCGCTCCGGTGGCTCGACGCGGCCACGCGCAACCTCGGCCCGCGGGCCCAGGAGTTGCCGCACGAATCGCTGGTGCTCGGATCGGTGCTCTTCTCCTCGAGCGTGATCTTCGGGTGCGCCGCCATCGCGCTCGCCGTGGCGGTGTGGCGCGGATGGACCGAGCTGGGCATCACGGCGGCGCTGGGCGCGATGCTGGCGTTCCTGCCCGTCGCGGGCAGGGCGATGGCGGACTCTGCGCAGGCGCGGTCGACGACGCCGATCGTCGAAGCGCTCCGTCTCCGTCTTCACGGCTCCGACCTGCTCGCGCACGAAGGTGCCATCGAGCAGAGCGCCTCGGTCGCGCTCGCGCTCGACCGGCCAATCACGATCGTCAACGGGCGCGTCTCGACGCTGGCCTTCGGCGCCACCTTCGACGAGGCGCGCGACGTGTTCTGGGACGGCGCCCGGCTCCGCGCCGCCTGGGCTGAGCCCGGGCGCCACTTCCTCGTCTCGGTTGCTGCCGCCGAGCGCAGCGTCGTCACGACGCTGCCGCGGGACAGCGTCCATCTCCTGGTCGCCAGCGGCGGCCGCCGGCTCTATTCGAACCGTGGCGATTGACCCGTCGAGGCGGAGAGTCGTGGTGGTGATGCCGGCTTACAACGCGGGCCGCACGCTGCGCATGACGTACGAGGAGCTGCCCAAGGACACGGTCAGCACGGTCATCCTCGTCGACGACGGCTCCACCGACGCCACCCTGGAGGTCGCGCGCCAGCTCGGTCTCCAAGTCTTCGTCCACAACCGCAACTACGGGTACGGGGCGAATCAGAAGACCTGCTACACGGAAGCGCTGCGGGCCGGCGCCGACATCGTCGTGATGGTGCACCCCGACTATCAATACGATCCGCGGCTGGTGCCGCAGATCATCGAGCCCATCGTGGAAGGTCAGGCCGACGTCGTGCTGGGCTCGCGGCTCAAGAGCGGTTCGCCGATCGCGCAGGGCATGCCGTGGTGGAAGTACGTGGCGAACCGCGTCCTCACGCGCCTCGAGAACTGGGCGTTCGGGCTCGACCTCTCGGAGTACCACACGGGCTACCGGGCGTTCCGCCGCGAGGTGCTGGAGGGCGTCAACTTCCTGCTCGACTCCGACAGCTTCATCTTCGACCAGGAGATCATCGGTCAGGCGGTCTCGGCCGGCTTTCGCATCAGCGAGATCGCGGTGCCCACGCGCTACTTCCCGGAAGCCTCCTCGGCGAGCTTCTCGGCCTCGACGGTCTACGGAATCAAGATCATCACGATGCTCTTCTGGTTCTCGCTGCACCGCATGGGGCTGAGGCGCTCGCGGCGCTTCGACAGCCTGCGGGCCCGTTACACGAAGTTGACCTAGACCTCAGGCCTCGGCGCCGGGTGAGCCCACGACGTGCGAGGCGTGGTGGAGCACCATCTTCCAGCCGTCGGCTTCGCGCTGGAAGATGTTCGTCGCGATGACCGACGTGACCGACACGCGGCCTCGCACCTGGGAGAGGATGTTCTCGGTGCAGGTGACCCAGGCGAGACTGCCCGAGACGGCGAGCTGAACGTCGCCGACGGTGAAGCGGATCTCGCCCGTGTTGTGGAAGATGGCCTCCCAGGACGCGCGCACGTTCTCCCATCCGGCCAGCAGCGGCCAGCCCGGGTGCACGCACTTGACGTGCTCGCCGTGCGCCCAGACCTTCTCCATCTCGGCGAGATCGAGGGCCTCGAACGCGCGATAGAAGCGCGCATTGGCTTCCTCGACCTCGAGGCGCCCGCCCGTCATGCGTCGGGACAGGAGACGACGACGTCTTCGCCGTCGCGCCGGATGGCCAGGCGCGTGAGCGCGTCGCCCGCGCATGGCCCGGCCACGCAGTTCCCCGTGTCCGGCTCGAAGAGGGCGCCGTGGGTCGAGCAGACGAAGAGGCGGCCGTCCTCGCTCCAGAACTCGTTGGGCCAGAGGTCGAGCGGCGTGCCCACGTGCGGGCAGCTATTGACGTAGGCGTGGTACGCGCCGTCGTGGTTGACCACGAGGCCGTCCAGCGAACGACCGCCGCAGGTCAGACGTAACTTGGCGGTGGTTCGAGGTCCGAGATCGGCGGCGCGGCAGCGCCACTCGCCCGGAGCGGTCATGGGGCGCATGTTACCATTCAGCTCCATGCTGGCGATCGAGGCGCGCGATGTCGAAAAGACCTTCCGCGCCGGCTGGATCCGCCGGCGGCAAACGGAGGCGTTGCGCGGCGTCTCGCTTGCCGTCCCGCGCGGCGCCATCGTCGGCGTGCTGGGGCCGAACGGCGCCGGCAAGACCACGCTGCTGTCGATCTTCGCCACGCTGCTCACTCCCGATCGTGGATCCGTGACGATCCTCGGCCACGACGTCGTCCGCGACGCCCCGGCCCTTCGCCGTCGCCTCAACATGGCGAGTGGACGGCCGTCGTTCCTGTGGAGTCTGCGCGTCGGCGAGATCGTGGCGTTCTACGGCCGGCTCTACGGCCTCTACGGCGCCACGCTGCGGCGGCGGGTCGACGAGCTGATCGAGACGTTCGAGCTGACCAGTCATCGGCGCGCGCAGTACAACGAGCTGTCGACCGGCCTCAAGCAGCGTCTGGCGCTGGCCAAGGCGCTCGTCAACGAGCCCGAGCTGCTCTTCCTCGACGAGCCCACGCTCGGCCTCGATCCCGACGTCTCGGTGCGGGTGCGCGCCCACATCGCGTCGTTGCGCCGCGAGCGGGGCATGACCATCGTGTTGACGACGCACTACATGCGCGAGGCCGAGGAGCTGTGCGACGAGATCGCCTTCATCAAGGGCGGCCGCATCCTCGCCCACGGAACGGCCGACGACCTCAAGCGCCAGATCGGCCTCGGCGACGTGATCGCCCTGCGCGTCGAGCCGCGGGCCACCTGGCTTCGGACCGCGCCGGGCGTGCTGCGTTGCGCGGAGAGTGACGGATGGGTCGAGTGCACCGTGGACGACGCCGAGAAGCGGCTGCCCGATCTGCTGCGTCAGCTCCTGGCCGAGGGCCGAACCGTGAAGAGCGTCCAGGTGAGGGAGCCCGAGCTGGAGGAGGTTTTCGTTGAGCTGGCGCGCTGAGGCCGTCGCCGTCTGGGCGTTCGCCATCCGCAATCTGCTGATGGCGACGCGCAACGTGTTCTTCTTCTTCGAGCTGCTGTTCTGGCCGATCGTCGGCGTCGTCTCCATCGGGCTCATGACGCGCTTCCTGGAGCTGCGCCAGGACGCCACCGCCTTCGTGCTGCTCGGGACCATCGCGTTGTCGGTGGTGCAGGTGTGTCAGCTCGAGGTCGCCTACGCCGTGCTCTTCGACGTGTGGTCGAAGTCCATCAAGCACCAGTTCCTGGCGCCCATCGGTCTCCGGCACCTGACGCTCGGCTCGTGGATCGTCGGCATGGGCCGGGGCGTCGTCATCTTCCTGATTCTCGCCGTGCTCGGGTGGTGGGCGTTCGGCGTGAACGTGCTCGCGCCGGGGGCGGGTGCGCTCCTGGCGTTCCTCGCCGGCTGCTTCCTGACCGCGTGGATCATCGGCGTCGGCGTCTGCGCGCTGATCACGCTCTTCGGCAACCGCGCGGAGGCCTTCGCCTGGGCGAGCGCCAACTTCGTGCTGCTGCTGGCCGGCATCTACTATCCGGTGTCGGTGCTCCCCCCGCCGGTGGCGGCGGTCGCCTTAGCGATCCCACTCACCCATTTTCTCGACGCCTATCGCGCCCACTACGGCTTCGCGTCGGAGTTCGCGCATCCGATCGCCATCGGATTCGCGCTGGCCGCCGCGTATGCGCTGCTCGCCCATCTGGCCCTGGCGGCGGCGCTCCGTCACGCCCGCAGCTCCGGCCTGCTGCTCAAGATGTCGGAGTAAGCGCACGACGCCATGACGACGCTCGGTCCCGCGGTCGCGCTCGGCTTCGTCCTGGGGCTCCAGCATGCGACGGACGCCGATCATCTGGTGGCGGTGGCCACGATCGTGACGCGCTCGCGGCGGTTCCGCGACGGCGTGCTGGTCGGCGTGCTGTGGGGCCTCGGTCACGCCGTGACGCTGACGCTGGCCGGCGGCGGCGTCATCCTCCTCAACGTCACGCTGCCCGAGGCGCTGACGACCGGACTCGAGCTCATGGTGGCGGCCGCCATCGTCGCCCTCGGGGTGTTCAGGCTGCGCGACGCGCTGCGCGAGTTCGGTGGCGCGGCGCCCGGGCACTTGCTCGCCGATCACGATCACGGAGAAGGCGCGGCGTTCCACAGCCACCCTCACGAGCACGGCGGTCACGTCCACGCCCATCCGCACGTTCACCCCGAGCCGTCGCTGCTGAGCGTGCTCGGCGGCGCGCGGCCGGTCGCGCTCCGGGCGCTGGGGATCGGAGCGCTGCACGGGCTGGCCGGAACGGCCGCCGTGTCGCTGCTCGTCCTCGCGACGCTGCGCGCTCCGCTCGAGGGCTTCGTCTATCTCGGAGTGTTCGCGCTCGGGACGGTGGCGGGGATGAGCGCGCTCACGGCGGTGATGACCTATCCGGTCGCGCTGGCGCTGCGCTTCCGGCACGCCCATCGCGCGCTGGCGCTGGGCTCGGGCGTGGCCGCGATCACGTTCGGGATCGTGTACTTCGTCCGTTCGATCTGAGCGCTGCGCGCTCGGGTCGGCGCGCTTAGCGGTTCAAGAACTTTCTCACGCTGCCGGCGATGCCGGCCGGATCCAGTCCGTGCTTGGCGTAGAGGCTCTTGGCGTCGCCCGATTCGCCGAAGCCCTGGACGCCCAGACGCTTGAGGGGCGTCGGCAGCACCTCGGAGAGCAGCTCGGCGACGGCGCCGCCGAGCCCGCCCGCCATCGAGTGATCCTCGACCGTCACGATGTGACCCGTTCGTCCGGCCGAGGCCAGGAGCGCCTCCTCGTCGAGCGGCTTGATCGACGACGCGTTGACGACCTCGGCCGAGATCCCGTCGGCGGCCAGGATCTTCGCCGCCGCCAGGCAGTTGGCGATTGGCCCGCCCGAGCCGACCAGCGTCACGTCGGCGCCGGCATTGAGCGTGAGCCAGCGGCCGAGACGGAAGCGCGAGTCGGGCGGGCACACCGGCTCCATGTTCTGGCGGGTGAGTCGGAGGTAGAGCGGGCCCTCGTGCTCGACGGCGTAGGCGATGACCTGCTTCGTCTCGTGCTCGTCGGCGGGCTGGATGATGGGAATGTTGGGCAGCGCGCGCAGGCAGGCAACATCCTCCAGGCCCATCTGGCTGTAGCCGTCCTCGCCGATCGCGATCCCCGCGTGCGTGCCCACCAGCTTGACGTTGGCGTTGGTGTAGGCGACCGAGATGCGGATCGTTTCGAAGCGGCCGGCCAGGAAGCAGGCGAACGAGCAGACGAACGGGATCTGGCCGGCCAGCGCGAGGCCGGCCGCGATGCCGATGGCGTTCTGCTCGGCGATGCCGACGTTGAAGGCTCGGCCGGGGAATTTCTTGGCAAAGCTCACGGTCATCGTCGACTTCGAGAGGTCGGCGTCCACGCTGACGATGCGCTCGTCGCGGGCACCCAGTTCGAGCAGCGCTTCACCGAAGGCGGCGCGAGTGGCTTTCGCGGGCATCGTGGCTCCTTACTTTTTGTCGAGGGCGCTGAGCTCGGCGACGATGGCGGCCGTCGCGCTGTCCTTGGCGAGATAGCCGTCCCAACCGGCAGCGCTGCCGCCGAGGATCTCTCGGATGGCCGCAATGGCTTCCGATGGCTTGGGAGCCTTGCCGTGCCACTCGGGGTTGTTCTCCATGAACGAGACGCCCTTGCCCTTGACGGTATGGGCGACGATGAACGTCGGGCCGTTGGTGTGGGCCTGGGCCTGATCGAGCGCCTTGCCGATCTGATCGAGGTCGTGACCGTCGATCTCGATCACCGGCCAGCCGAACGCCTGCCACTTCTGGACCACCGGCTCGAGGTCGAGGATCTTCGCCACGAAGTCGTCGAGCTGGATCCGGTTTTCGTCGAGGATCACCGTCAGGTTGCCGAGGCCGTGCCCAGGCTGACCGAGCTTCGGTCCCTCCATGGCCGCCTCCCAGACCTGACCCTCCTGGATCTCGCCGTCACCGAGGATGCAGTACACGCGATTGGGTTTCCCGCCGAGGCGAAAGCCGAGCGCCATTCCGAGCGAGATCGAGAGGCCCTGGCCGAGCGAGCCGGTGGCCGCCTCGATGCCGGGCAGCGCCATCCGATCGGGATGGCCCTGGAGTGGGCTGCCGAGCTTGCGCAGCGTGATCAAGCGCTCCTCGGGAAAGTATCCCGCGCGTGCCATCGCCGCGTACATCGCGGGCACCGCGTGGCCTTTGGACAGGATCAGGCGATCGCGCTCGGGCCAGTCGGGACGCTTCGGATCGTGACGCATGCGACCGAACATGATCGACACCACGAGGTCGATGACCGACAGCGAGCCGCCGGGATGGCCGGAGCCGGCGTGGGTCAGCATGCGGATGATCTGCACGCGGCACTCGCGGGCGATGGACTCGAGACGGGCGTCTGGCATCAGGGCAGCTCCTCCATGAAGCCGGCGATGGCGTCCACGCGCACGCGCGACACGGCGATCTCCGGCGCGTAGACGACCTCGTCGGCGGCCCACACGATCGTGCCCTTCACGTCCTTGGTGACGCCGACGACGTTGGTGAGGATGTTGGCGATGTTGTCGTTGATCCGGATCACGTTCGGCCGCAGCGGCTCGGCCAGGCGGCCGTCGCGGATGATGTACGAGTCGCCGACGACGGTGCAGGTGAAATCACCGGCCCGCAGGCCGTTGATCGGATACGTGTACCAGATGCGGCCGATGTAGAGCCCGTCGCGCACGTGGCGCACGAGCTCCTCGTGCGAGACCGGATCGGCGCCTTCCACGACGACGTTCGACGCGGCGACGCTGGGCTGGTTGTCGAACTGACGGCCCCCGCCGTCGCCGAAGCGGAAGCCGTTGCGCGGGCTCAGCGCACCTTCGGCCACGGGTCCCTGGGCGCCGAGCTTGGTCAGGAGCTCGGGATCGCGGAGCAGTCGCTGGGTCTCGTACCAGTTGCTGAGACAACCGACCAGCACACCGTCCCGGATCAGGTCGGTGCGCCCCGTCGGCAAGCCCTCGCACGTGATGCCCTTGCTGCCCATGAAACCGGGGTGGGCGCCGTCGTCGTAGACGTTCAGTCGGGGCGACGCGATCGCCCGGCCGAGCCGGCCGAGGAACGGCGTGCTCGACGAGTAGAAGGAGCTGGCCATGCAGGCCGGCACGACGAGGTTGTTGATCAGGTCGGTCACCGGCTGGCGCCCGAACACGATCGTGTACTCGCCCGAGGGCACGCGGGCGCCTCCCATGGAGGCGACGGCGTTCTGGGCGGCTTCCACTCCGGCCTCGTCGGTGAACTCGTCGAGGCGCGTGCCGGTGGACCAGCCCGAGCCCTTGGCCTGGCGCGCCTCCACCATCGCCGTGACGAACGCGGTGATGAGCGTCGATTCGTCGGTCTGCACGCGCGGCATCGCCGTCGAGATCAGGGCCACGCGCTCCTGCAACACGGTGACGTCACCGCCCAGGATGAGGCCGAGCGCGCGCAACCCCTCGTCGCTCCCGGCCAGCTCGGCCAGCCGCGACGAGGCCAGGAATGTCCGCAGGCCTCCGCCCACGACCCGCCAGCCGCTCTCGACGAGGCTCGCGTCGTCGAGCGCCATCAGCCGCTGATCGTGATAGTTCGTCAGCGTGCGCGCCTGACGCGACGTGGGACGCGCCAGCGAGACGAACTCGGGATCGACGACCGCCGCCTGGCGAGCCTTGGCGAGCGCGCGCTCGGCGCCGCGCACGGTGAGGTCGGCCGCCTCGCTGCCGAAGCCGATGCTCGCGCCGCCACCCGGCCCGGCGAACACGACCTGGAGCCCGAGGCCCCGCGATGCGACGGACTTCGGCTCCTCCACGCCGTTGGACGGGATGTGCGAGGTGTAGTTCAGACGCGTCAGCAGCGTTGCGTTCGACGCCGCGAAGACCTCCACTTCCGTCACGCCCGGCTGGGCGCTGACGAATGCGAACGCGTCCTGCGCCGCCTTCGCCAGCTCGGTGGCGGTCACGCGCGACTCACGAGCGTGGCCCGGGGACGTCCGTGCCCTCCATGGGGTAGCCGTGCTGATACCAACCGGGCAGCCCCTCGTCGAGGACGCGCTGGTTGCGCCAGCCGAGGACGTACAGGATGTTGCTGGCCCCCCGGGCCAGGGCGTGGGGGCACGTTCAATAGAAGACGACGAGGCCGGACTGGGGAATCTCCTGGGCGCGATCGCTGAGGGTTCGGATCGGAATCGAGCGCGCGCCCTTGATGTGGCGCTCGCGGTACTCCGGCCACGTCCTGACGTCGATGATGTCGGCCTTCTCGCCGCGATCGAGCCGGAGCTTCAGCTCTTCGACGCCGATGTAGCTCACGGGAGCATCGGGTGGCGCGGCGGGTGCGGCGCCCACCAGGAGCAGGGCGGCCGCGACGATGATCACGAGCGGCCGGCGCACGTCAGCTCCCGATGACCTTCGCCCGACTGCGCATCGTCGGTCCTCCGTTGCCGAGCTTCTTCGTCTGCATGGGCTGGCCCTTGCCGCAGTTCGGAATCGGGTAGAGCAGGAAGTCGGAGCCGACGGCATCCACGTTCATCAGGTAATCGCGGCTGTCGGCGGCGATGCCGCCGTCTCGGTAGAGGCGTCCCAGCTCGCCCTTCTCGATCTCGTAGACGCGCCGGGCCGAGATGCGGAAGTTCTCGCGGCTCTCGGCGATGGACGGGATGCGGTGGCCCGCGATGTAGTACCCGTGGTCGACCTCCCGGACGATGGCGCGCGGGTCGCGATCACCGCCGGCGAAGACGGTGTTCGACATCCGGATGAGCGGGACCATCGCGGGCTCGGTCGCCTTGTAGTGGCCGTTCGGCTCTCCGCCGAAGAGCGCCGCCGTCTGGCGGCTGTTCATGAAGCCGCGGAGGACGCCCTCGGCGATGTGGACCACGCGTCGCGCCGGCGTTCCCTCGTGATCGTAGCGATAGTGACCGTAGCCGGGCAGGCCCGGGTCGGAGAACGCCGTCACCAGCGGTGACGCGATCTGCTTGCCGACCTGGTGCTCGTCGAGACCCCGGAGCAGCCAGGAGCGGCCGGCGTACGCCGTTTCCATCTTGAGAGCGCGATCGAGCTCGACGGGATGGCCGATGATCTCGTGAGACACGAGCGTGTTGTAGTGCGGATCGGTGACGACGACGACCTCGCGCTCGGAGGTCGGCAGCGCCGGCGCCTCGCTGAGGGCGACGGCCTCGCGCGCGAGGTCCAGGCAAAACTCCGGAAAGGCCGGGAAGCGAATGAGCGCTTCGTCGACGCCGCGCTCGAGGATCTCCCAGCCGCGCTGATGGCCGACGACGTCGTAGAGATCCTGGCTCACGGCGCCCGACAGGCCGACCACGGAGCAGCTCCCCTGGGTCAATGCGAACGCCTGATCGATGAGGCTGCCTTCGGACGAGGCGAACAGCTCGCGGGAGAGCTGGGTGAGCGTGGCGATCCAGTTGTACGTGAGCCGGCGGTCCACGGCCGCGACCTGCCGCGAGATGTCGACGGTGTAGGCGAGGATGTCCTCGATGCGCATCGCGCGTGGATCGCGTTCGTAGACCGCGGCCACCGTGTCCTCGAGGGCGTCGATCGGATGGAGCCGCGTGTCGGCCAGCGCGGCGCCGAGCGGCCCGAACTTCTCGCGCGCGTCGGCCTTCATCTCGGCGTTGACGAGGGCGCGCCGGTAGGCGCGCTCGAGGGCGTCGCGGATGACCCGGGGCAGATCCTCGACGTCGGCCGCGCCGAGCGCGAGGCCGAGATACCCCGGGGCCAGCGCGCGGTCGCCCGCCAGCACGCGGACGCCGAGGCCGAACGCGTAGTCGTCGCTGCTCGACTTCCCGCCGCCGTTCTCAGCCGTCGCCGACTTTGCCTCGATGATCTCGATCCTCACGTCGGCATAGGCGAGGTGCGGCAGGCGTCGGGCGCCGTCGCGAACGATGTCGCGGACGTCCGGCTTGATGCGGTCGATCAGCTCGACCCGGACGCCGGGCCGGAGATCACTCACAAACGAACGGCTCCACCGTCACCGCCTCACCGGCTGCCACGTCGCCCCGATCCTCCTCCAGCACGATCAGACAATTTCCGATGACCATCGACGACAGGATGCCGGAGCCCTGCGGCCCCGTCGTCCTCACTTCCCATCCGCCGTCGGCGAACTTGAGGACGCCGCGCTTGAATTCCCGCCGTCCCGTCTTCTTCCTCATCGGCTCGATCGCGCGCGCCTGCCAGGCCTCCGGGAAGAGGCGCCGGCGCCCGGCCAGCTTGAAGAGCGCGGGACGGACGAAGAGCATGAACGTCAACGACGAGGCCACGGGGTTGCCGGGCAGGCCGAAGAAGTGCGCGTCGCCGATCCGGCCGACGGCCAGCGGCCGTCCCGGCTGCATCGCGACCTGCCAGAAGTCGATCCCGCCGATCTCGCCGAGCACGGCCTTGACCAGATCGTAGATGCCCACCGAGACGCCGCCGGACGTCATCACCACGTCGGCGATCCGGCTCGCCTCGAGCAACTGCGCGCGCAGGACGTCGCGCTCGTCGGGCACGATCCCGAGGTCGGTCACGCTGCCACCGCACTGCTCGACGAAGCCGCGCAGCGTGAAGCGATTGGCGTCGTAGATCTGGCCCGGCTTGCGCGGCGTGCCCGGCTCGGCCACCTCGTCGCCGGTGGAGAGCAGGGCGACGCGCGGGCGCTGAGCCACCAGCGCCTGCGTGTGGCCGAGCGACGCGAGCAGCCCCAATTCCTGTGGCCGGAGCACGCTGCCGCCGGGGATCACGACGGTGCCGGCGATCACGTCTTCGCCGCGGTGGCGCACGTTGATGCCGCGCTCGATGGGCCCGACGCGCACGTGTGATCCACTGCGCTCGACGATCTCTTGCGGGTACACCGTGTCGGCGCCCGTCGGGATCGGGGCGCCCGTCATGATGCGCACGGCCTGACCGGTGGCGAGCGCACCGGGGAACACGGCGCCCGCGGGCAGATCGGCGACGACGGTCAGTTCGCGCGTGCCGCTCGCGGGAATGTCGGTGGCGCCGACTGCGTATCCGTCGACGGCGGAGTTGTCGGTGGGCGGAACGTCGAAAGGCGCGCGCGCGTTCTCGACGAGCACGCGACCGAGCGCGGACGTGAGGGGAAGAATTTCCGGAGCGGTGCTGCGATCGATCTGGGCCAGGATGCGATTTTGCCCATCCCGCACCGAAATCATGGAGCGTATTATACAGACGCCGTGACCACCGTGCTCCCTCACGAGACGCCGCGTCCGGCCGGTTTCTGGATCCGCGCGGCGGCGCTCCTCGTGGACTTCGTCATCTTCTCCGTCGCCGAGCATTCCTTCCGCTTCGCGGCCTATCGCTGGTGGGGCGACGACGTGCGCGACTTCGACAGCGGCGACGCAACGCTCGTGGTCCGGATCCTGGCCGACGTCTTCACGCTCGTGTTCGCCGGCGTGTACACGACCGTGCTGCACACCATGGATGGGCAAACGATCGGCAAGATGCTGATGGGGGCCCGCGTCGTCGGTGCCGACGGGGCGCCGCTTCCGCTCGGCGCCGCGCTGCTCCGCTACTTCGCCTATTTCGTCTCGGCGGCTCCGCTGGCGATGGGCTTCATCATGGCCGGGCTGCGGCGCGACAAGCGCGCGCTGCACGATCTCATCGCGGGCAGTCGTGTCGATCGCATTCGCGCACGCCCCCGCGCGCGCGCCGAGGCACCGCCGGCCCAGGCGTCGGTGACTCCACCCGTCGCGTGATCCCGACGTTGCCCTTGCCCGCGCGCAACCGGCTGGCCACCGCGATCCTGGCCGCGCTCCACGACGCGTCCGCGCGGCAGCGCCTGGCCGGCGTGGCGGACGGCGCCGCCGACGAGACCGAGTGGCTCGGTGCCGAGGGCCAGGGGGCGAACGTGCTGCTTCGACAGCGCGCGGAGAGCGCGACGCGGGCGCTCGCCGCCCTGCCGCTGGGCGCCGCCGAGCCGTCGCTCGCGGAGGCGCTGGCCCGCGCCGCCGTCCTGTTCGACGCCGGGCTCGCCTTCGAAGTCCACGAGCTGCTCGAGCCGTACTGGGTGCGCGCGCACGGCGACGAGCGCGAGGCGTTGCAGGGCCTGATCCAGATCGCGGTCGGCTATCAGCATCTCGCCAACGGCAACCTCGCCGGCGCGCGGGCCCTGCTCGATGACGGGACGACGCGGACTCGCGGCCGCAGCGTGGCCGGGATCGACTGTGACGCGTTCGCGCGGGCGGCGCGGGCGACCATTGCGCGGCTGACCGATGGGCCGACCGCGCCCGATTTTCCCCGACGGAGGACGTCCTGATGGAACTCGGTCTGCGTGGTAAGACGGCGTTGGTCACGGGCGGCAGTCGTGGTATCGGACGTGCGGTCGCGGCGGCGCTGGTCCGCGAAGGCGCGCGCGTGGCGATCTGTTCACGGAGTGCAGCGTCGCTCGACGCGGCGGCGCGTGACATCGAACGCACGGCCGGCACGGCTCCGGCCACGGTGGCGGCGGATCTCTCGCGACTGGAAGAAGTCAGCCGTGCCGTCGACGCCGCCCGCGATCGACTCGGTACGATCGACATCCTCGTCAACAACGCGGGGGCCATCCGGGGCGGCGATTTTCTCAAGACGCCGGACGAGCAGTGGCTGATGGACTGGAACCTGAAGCTCCACGGCTACATCCGGATGTCGCGCACCGTGTTCCCGATCATGCAGTCGCACGGCGGTGGGCGGATCTGCAACGTGATCGGGGCGGCGGCGCGTAATCCGAGTCCGACGTATTTGCCGGGTGGCGCCGCCAACGCTGCGCTCATCAATTTCACGAAGGGCCTCGCCGATCTCGGCGCGCCTCACGGCATCCTGGTCACTGCTGTCTCACCGGCTGCGACTCGCACGGAGCGTTGGGATTCGCTCATCGCTCAGCAGGCGGCGGCCGCGGGCAAGACGCCGGAGCAGATGCAGGCTGAAGCTGAGCGGGCCTATCCGCTCGGTCGAATCGCGACACCCGAGGACGTTGCTGATCTCGTGTGCTTCCTCGTATCGGCGAGAGCCTCATTCTTGACCGGAATCTGTATTACGGTGGACGGCGGATCGAGCCGCGGCGTGTATTTATGAGGTAGTCGAAGTGACCTTGACAGGCGTTACCTCCTGTCACTACTCTTGGCGCCTGTTCGGGAATCAGGGGGAGTGCCCAGCTCGGCCGCTTTCACAAAGGGCAGGAGGGTTCGTGCGATGCCCGCAAAGTTGTTCGTCGGTAATCTCTCATTCCAGGCCACGGAAGAAGATCTGCGCGAGTTGTTCGCTCAGGCCGGAAACGTGGAAACAGTGCGCATCATCACGGACCAGTTCACCGGTCGTCCGCGCGGCTTCGGCTTCGTGGAGATGGCGACCAAGGAAGAGGCATCAAAGGCTATCGAGGTACTCAATGGTCGGCTCTTCCGCGATCGGAACCTGGTCGTCGACGAGGCCCGTCCCCAGCCACAGCGCAGCCCCGGCGGCGGAGGGGGCGACCGTGGTGGACGCGGCCCGCGTCCGGGCGGGGGCTCTGGCGGCGGAAGCTGGCGGCGCTGAACACTCCTTGATGTGAGCGAGCCGGAAGGGCCCGGGGAAATCTCGGGCTCTTCTCTCAGAAGAGATCGAGCTGCGGCGAGGGCTCGTCGTCCAACGGCGGCCGGAGACCCCCGTCCTCTGCGAACGGCCGGAAGCGCGCCCAGATTTCTGCCACCTTCGCCTGGTAGTACTCGACGTTCTCGTCAGGACGCTCCGCGCTCCATTCGCTGAGCAGTCGCGCGTGCTCGTTGACCGCAACGTTCACGCCGCGGCCTGCGACGTAATACGAGATCTGATCACCGGGTTGCCAGGCCCGGCCAGCGGCCGCCGCGAGCTCGTACGCGGCCGCGGGACTCCGGACACCCGCGGCGATCTTTTCACGGTACGCCTCCAGCGTGTCACCCAGCGTTTCCGTGCGCGCGAAGAGCCTCGCCGGGACCCGTCGCCGTGCGAAGTCCTCGAGCCAGCGATCGATCACCGCTCGAACTTCCTTGCCGCGGCTCTCGAGCAGGAGCCGGACGATCTCCTCGATGAGCCGGCGCTGGAAGGGCTCGAGGCCGCGCGACCGGAACCCCGAGCCCTTCAAGGTCACGCGGCCACGCTCATCGAGCAACGCATAGGTCTTCAGCTTGTACGAGAAGAACGCCACGTAGCGACCGTCGAGCTCGAGGCGGATGCCGTCGGGCAGGTTCGCCGCGATCTGCTCGAGCAGGGTGTCGTCGTTGTCGAGCCGGTGATCGGGGGGAGGAACGAAATACACGCCGTCGGTGTCGGCCTCCAGGGACACGCAGCCGAGTGCCGTGAGTCGGTCGATGATTCCCGTCACGACCTCGCGACCGTGCGTCGTCACGCGGTCGGCCGCCGCGAAGTCGTTCCAGTGGCCGGTGCTGAACGCGAGGTAGCCGTAGAAGGCGTTGATGAGGATCTTGAAGGACTGAGCGAGGGCGCCGTGATGCTGGCGCTCGAGCGCGGTCGAGGCGTCGCGCGCCAGCCGCTTGGCCGTCACCCGCCGATCGGTGAGCTCGCGGAGGAGCGTGAGGAAGATACCCGCCTCGTCGGACACGGGCGCGATGCCGTGGGCCAGCATCAACGACGGATACAGCGACGTGACGTCCACGTGCAACGTCGTGCGGGCGACGCCCTGCTGGAAGAGCGCGACGTGGCCGCCGCCGACGGGAGCGGGCGGTCCCGGCAACGGCACGGCGTGGCGAAGGCGGAGACTCTCGCGCAGCATCAGGGCGTCGATCTTGGCGGCGGCGCCGCGGAGCGCCGTTGCTTGATAGTCGAACGGAACGAGCTGGGCCTGCGCGAACACCGGCGGCGCCAGCCGGCCGGCGACGCCGAGGGTCTCCACGGCGTCGTCGAGCGCGTAGGCCATGAGGCGTTCGGGATCGTCCCGAAACAGCTCGGGGATTGTGGTGGCGTCGACGTACGTCCGATCGGGTGCCGCCACGCCGAGATGGCGGGCGATCTCCTTGAGTCCGAAGCCGGGCAGGTCCCGGACGCCGACGTCGTGGAGCTGGGCCAGGATCCACGTGTCGATGATGTGGCGGCCGGCGACCTCGTAGCGGCGGTAGCCGATCGCCCGCTCGGCGATCTGGAGTCGCGCCGGGCGGCCCGCCAGGGCGCTCCCGTCGCGGCCCCACCCGAGCGTGACGCCGTGGCGGCGCGCGCGAGCCTCGAGATACTCGAGGTCGAAGCGGAAGATGTTGTGGCCTTCGATGACGTCGGGATCGAGCTCGCGCACGATTCGTACGCACTCCTCGAGCAAGGCCGCCTCGTCGAGGTGATCGCCGCGGATCACCTGGCGAAAGTCGGTGGAGTCGGCGAGAGCGATCGCCACGATGCGATCGCCGGGGCGAGCCGAGCTGGGGAACTCGAAGCCCTCGGTCGTCACCACCTCGATGTCGAGCGCGAGGCGTCGGAGGTCCGTGAATCTCATCCCGCCGAACGATGTGCGTCCGGACAGCAGGAGGTACTGATGCATCGGGTCGGGAAGAAAGAGATAGGCGGTCTCAGGTGGGCTCGGCCCGGGACCACTCCGCTCTCGGCAACGGTCTCGCGCCCCCACGACGTTCCCCCACGATTCGAACCGGGCGAGCCAGCGAAGGGCGCCCCGGCCTTCGAGCTCGATGAGATCGGTCAAGCCGGAAATATCGGCGACCAATGATCGATCGGCAGCCAGGAGGAACGGCTGAAGAGCGGCTGTCTCGGTCTTCAGGCCGGCGGGCTCGCGGAAATAGAGCCGGACTGCCCGGCCGTCGTGGGCGAGGTGCCCGGCGACGAGTCCGGGCGTGTCTCGCGAGCTCAGTGCGCTACTTCCGCGATTGCCGCGCGGTACTGCTCGAAGTCGACGAGGCCGACGAGGGCGCGACCGGTATCAGGGAAGACGACGGTCGGGATCGAGCGTACGCCCTCCTCGACAGCTTCCGTGTAGTCCTTGACGACGCCGTCGCGTCCGGCGCCGTCCCGGTAATCAGCGAGGAAGCGCTGGGCATCGAGGCCCGCTTCACCCGCGATCTTCACCACTTCAGCCGGTTCGGCGATGTCGCGACTTTCGGTGAAGAAGGAGCGATAGAGCCGGAGGTGCAGGCGGTCGAACGCCTCGGGGCCCTGGAGCGCCGCGCACTTGGCGGCCTCGAGCCCGGGCAGGCTCCAGTTCGGATAGTGCTCGGCGTGCGGCCACGGATTGAAGGCGATCCCGTCGGGTTTGGCCATCTCACCGCAGCGTAGCCACGCCTGCTCGCGATACGTGCCCTTGAACGATGCCGTCGGATCGGGCGCCGGCCTCAGGGGAAACGCGCGGTGCTC
Organism: Candidatus Rokuibacteriota bacterium; assembly: GCA_003220615.1. Lineage (GTDB taxonomy): Bacteria > Methylomirabilota > Methylomirabilia > Rokubacteriales > CSP1-6 > 40CM-68-15. Next base: position 7,640 of record QHTB01000149.1, on the reverse strand, counting down.
GAGCACGAGCGAATCCCCGAACTCTTCTTCGAGGCGCCGGAGGCGGACCGCCGCCGGGTAGCACCACGGTCAGAGATAGTCGGAATAGACGATCGCGCGGACCGGTGACTTCATCGATCGGATTGTACCCGTCACGGATGTATGCTGAAAGCCGTGCCGCGCGTGGTCGGGCTCGCGGTTGTCTGGCTGGTCCTCACTGGCTGCGCCTCGTCCACCGTCCGCTTTCCCAACGCGACGCCCGCCATGCCGAGAGAGGTGCCGGGGCAGGTCTACCGGCCGGAAGGGACCGGGCCGTTTCCCGCCGTGGTACTGCTCCACGGCTGTCAGGGTGTGTTGCCGTCGACACGGCAGTGGGGTCGCTGGTTCAAGGAGCGCGGCTACCTCGCGCTCGTCGTGGACAGCTGGGCCGCGCGAGGGATCACGGAAGACTGCTCGCCGGCCTCGCCCGAGGTCATGAATACCGAGCGCTTCGACGATGGCGTGGGCGCGTTGCGCTACCTCCAATCGCGCGGTGACGTCGATCGGGATCACGTCGGCGTCATCGGCTGGTCCAACGGAGGCGCCTTCGCCATGGCGCTCGTCAATGGCCCCAGCCATGAGCGGGCACGCCGGCGTGGGGTCCTGATGCCGGAGCCCGGGTATCGCGCGGCCGTCGGCCTCTATCCCGGCGGCTGTCCGTCGCTGATCGGCGAGCTCGCCGTGCGGCCCCTGCTCGTGCTCATTGGCGCCAGCGACGACTGGACGTCGGCCGGTCGGTGCGCGGAGATGGCGGCGTCGATGCGCGGGCACGGGGCCGACGTCTCGATCGTGGTCTATCCCGGCGCCTTCCATTACTTCGACGTCGAGGGGCAGGCGCGGACGTTTCTATCGAACGTGGTCAAGGACGACGCGACCGGTGCGATCGGAGCGACGGTCGCCTACGATCCCGCGGCCGACGCCGATGCGCATCGCCGGGTCTCCGACTTCTTCGGGTATCATCTGCGCCGACAATTATCGATGGCGCTAGCCCGTATCGATGGCGCCAGCCCGGCTCGAGCCGAGGGTGGCGAGCGATGGGTACGCGGAGCACCGTTTATCGATGGCTCCAGCTCGGGTTGAGCCGAGGGTGGCGAGCGATAGGCACGCTGAGCACCGTTGACGCGCGTGCGCTGATGATGACGCGCGTGCGTCGACCGTGACGTGCGGGCGCCGCTCATGACGCGCGGGGAGAGCAGAGCATGGATCTGGGGCTGAGAGGCAAGGTCGCGCTCGTCACGGCGGCGAGCAAGGGCATGGGCAAGGCGTGCTCGCTGGGCTTCGCGGCTGAAGGCGCGCGCGTCGCGATGTGCGCGCGCACCGAGGGCGACATCAAGAACGCCGCCGAGGAGGTGCGGGCCAAGACCGGCGCCGAGGTGCTCGCGATGACGGCCGACGTGACGAAGGCCGAGGACGTGAAATCGATCGTCGCGCGCACGAAGCAGACGTTCGGAAGAATCGACGTGCTCGTGGCGAACTGCGGCGGCCCGCCACGGGGCGAGCTGCACCAGATGACCGACGAGCAGTGGTACCGCGCGTTCGAAGTGTCGCTGCTGTCGGTGGTGCGGCTGGTCCGCGAGGTCGCGCCGCTCATGCGCGAGCACAAGTGGGGCCGCATCCTCACCATCCAGTCGGTGTCGGTCAAGCAGCCGGTGGATGGCCTCCTGCTCTCCAACGCCGTACGACCGGGCGTGGCCGGCCTCAGCAAAACGCTGGCGCCCGAGCTCGGTAAGGACAACATCACGATCAACGTTGTGTGCCCGGGGCGGATCATGACCGATCGCTTCCTCGGTGGCGCCAAGCAAGCGGGGATGCCAGTGGACGAATACGTGGCCCGGAGCGCCCAGGACGTTCCGCTGGGCCGGATCGGGACGCCCGAGGAGTTCGCGAACGTGTGCGTCTTCCTCGCCTCCGAGAAGGCCTCGTACGTGACGGGCGTGGTGATCCAGGTGGACGGCGGCATGGTGCGCGGGATCCTCTAGCGGCGCATGTTCGGCGGCGTCCGCGGGGCGTTCTCGCGGTTCATCGCCGGCGATGGACTCTTCCTCGCCGCTGGCCTCGCTTTCTTCTTTCTCGTCAGCCTCATCCCGCTGACGATGATCGGCGTCTCGATCGTCGGGTTCGTGCTCTCCTCGGAGCAGGCGGCGGAAGAAGTGGTCGGGCAGCTCGCCCGGAACTTTCCCGTGTACCGGACGCAGATCGCGCGCATCCTCCTCCGCATCGTGCAGACTCGGAAGACGTCGGGCGCGGTCGGAACGCTGGTGCTGGTCGTCTTCGCCTCGCCGCTCCTCGGCGCCGCCCGGCTCGTCATGCATCGCATGCTCGGCATCCGCAGCGGACGAAGCTTCGTGCGGAACGTCGTCGTCAACGCGGGGATGGTGCTGCTGCTCGGTATCTTCCTGTTCGCCATCATCGTGATGACGTGGATCCTCCAGTGGGTCCAGGAGCTGCTGGAGCCGGTGCACGTGCCGGGGCAGTGGATCAGGTGGGCGACGCTGGCGATCAGCCTCGGGCTCTCGTCGGCGATGTTCTACCTCGGCTACCGCTACATGCCGTACCGGCGGGTGGGGGTCGGCCCCGCGCTGGCCGGAGGCATCGTGGCCGCCATCCTCTGGGAGATCGCGAAGCAGCTCTTCCGGCTCTACATCCGCCAGGTCGGGGTCTACGACCAGATCTATGGACCGTTCGCCGCCCTCGTCGCCTTCATCATGTTCGTGTACTACTCGGCGGTCGTGTTCGTCGTGGGCGCCGCCTACGTCGCGGCGCTCGACGCCCGCCGAAGATGAACTTGGAGGGGGCCTGGAGGCCCCCTCCAAACCTCCCCATCAGCTTGGTGCCGCACCACCGCCCCCTCGACGGTGAGTGGTGAAATTCTGCTATCTTGTGCGCCGCCGTTGCGGGTTTAGCTCAAGGGGGCTCGCATGATCCTCAAGGACAGGGTGGCAGTGGTCACCGGAGCAGCACGTGGAATCGGGCGCGAGATCGCCCTCTTGATGGCCCAGCTCGGCGCCCGCGTGGTGGTGAACGACTACGGCGGCTCCGAGGCAGGGCAGGGCACGACCCAGGCGCCGGCGAACGAAGTCGTCGAAGAGATCCGGAAGGCCGGTGGCCAGGCCGTCGCGAGCTACGACTCGGTCGCGACGATGGCGGGCGGCGAGCGCATCGTCCAGACGGCGATCGACGCCTTCGGCCGCCTGGATATCGTCGTCAACAACGCCGGAATCCTGCGTGACCGGATGATCTTCAACATGACCGAGGAGGAGTGGGATGCCGTCATCGACACTCACCTGAAGGGCACCTTCGCGGTGACCCGGGCCGCGGCGCCGCGGATGAAGGAACAGCGCTCGGGGCGCTTCGTCAACATGACGTCCACCTCGGGCCTCGTCGGCAACATAGGGCAGGCGAACTATGCGGCGGCCAAGCTCGGGATCGTCGGACTGACCAAGGTGGTGGCCCTGGACATGGCGCGCTACAACGTGACCGCCAACTGCATCTCGCCCTTCGCCTGGACGCGGATGATCGGCACCATCCCGACCGAGACGGCCGCTCAGAAGGCTCGCGTCGAGAAGATCAAGAAGATGTCGCCCGCCCACATCGCGCCGGTGGCCGCCTTCCTGGCCTCCGATGCGGCCAAGGACATCACGGGCCAGGTGATCGGGGTGCGAGGGAAGGAGATCATGCTGTTCGGGCACATGCGCCCGATCATGCGAGTGCATCATGCCGAAGGCTGGACGGTGGAGCGTTTGGCGGAGATGTTCCCCGGAACGCTCCAGCACCACCTCGTCCCCCTCGACACGTCGGGCCAGTATTTCAACTACGACCCTCTGGTCTAGTTCATTCGACTGTTAAATTTTCCGACAGGCGGCGATTCATTCGCCGCCCAACTTTTTGTCAGTTTCACAATTGAACTTCTGCCAAAAATTTTTGTGAAATCCTCTTCCCCTTCGTCGCAGTTCGTGTAAGAATCCCCGTCCGAGTGGGAAAGGGTTTTCATACGAGACACCTGGGCCTGTCCGTTCTTTTGATTCTTGCGCTCGTATCGGGCTGCGGTAGTGGCCGCCTCGTCGTACCGGTCACGATCGAGCCGGGCGTGCTGACTCTCCCGGAAAGCGCCCGGGCCATGGCCACCCACGAACAGGCCGTCCGTGGCATCGCCGCCATCCTCGTGAGCGATCTCCATCTCGCGATGCCCGAGCAGGTCACGGTCTACGTCTACGACTCCCGGCGCGTGTTCGAGCGCGGGCTCATCAACGACGCCAACGTGTCGCCCGCGCGCGCCGCCGAGCTGTCGGACTTCGCCATCGGCATCGGCAAGCGCCGGCAGCTCCTTCTGAACGACGAAGGCGCCGACCGGGCCGGCCGAGAGTGGCTGCGCTTGATCGCCCACGAGATGGCCCACGTCTGTCAGATCGAGCTCGCGCAGGGTGAAGGTCTCGCCGAGCAATGGCTTGCCGAAGGCATGGCGGAGTGGGTCGCCTTCCGCGTCCTCGAGCGCCTCGGCCTCGATTCGATGGACCGGCGGCGCACGGTGTCGCGGTCCGGCATTCGCAATCACGCAGCGCTCGTTGCCGCTCGCCTCGACCTCGAGACGCTCGGCTCCCCGCGGGGGTTCACGGTGCGCCACCGCAAGGAGGGCTCGCTGCCCACTTACCAGTTGGCGTTCCTCATGGCGGATTACCTCATCGAGCGTGACGGCTTCGAACGGGTGGTCGAGTACTTCCATTCGTTCTCGCGCGGCCAGGATCGTCAGGGAAACTTCAGCCGCGCCTTCGGTCAGAGCATCGAGCAGTTCGAGCGCGAAGTTCTGGCCTACCTGAAGTCGACGGTTGCCCCGTAGTTCCGCCACCGACCACATCCTCCGCCTGATCGGCATCGCGCTCCTGGCCGTTGCGGCATCCGTCGCTGCGGCCGCGCCCGTCGTGCTCGTTGCCGTCGGGGACGTGACGTCGACGTCGGCGGTGCTGTGGGTGCGCGGCGCGGGTGCGGGCACGGTGACCGTCGCCTACGGCGCTGCCGGTGCGCCTCCGGCATCGACGGCGAGCGTCGCCGTCACGCCCGCGAGCGACCTCACCGGCCAGGTCACGCTCTCCGGTCTCGCTCCTGGGACGCGCCAGGCCTACCGCGTGCAGAGCAACGGCGTGACCGCCGACGGAGAATTCGTCACGGCGCCGCCTCCCGATGCGCCGGCTCGCGTCCGCTTCGTATGGAGCGGCGACCTCGGGAGCGTGAGGTTCTGCCGTCCGGTGGAGGGCGGTTACAAGATCTTCCGCGCGATGGCCGCTGCCAAGCCGGACTTCTTCCTCTTCGTCGGCGACACCATCTATGCCGACCATCGCTGCGGCGGGCCCGACGTGGTGGCCGGCGCCGACTTCATCGCGACGACGCTCCCCGGGTTCCACAACAAGCACCGGTACAACCGCGAGGATCAGGCCGCGTCCGTGTTCTACGCCGCCACCGCGGTGTTCCCGGTCTGGGACGATCACGAGGTCCGCAACGATTTCTCGGGCCCCAGCGAGCCGTCGATGACGATGGGACGGCAGGCCTTTCTCGATTACTGGCCGATCGCGCGGCCCACCGAGGAGCCCGGACGCCTCTACCGTCACTTCCGCTGGGGCCGACTGCTCGACGTGTTCATCCTGGACACGCGACAGTATCGCAGCTCGAATCGCGACCCCGACGGACCCGACAAGACCATGCTGGGCGGCGTGCAACGGCGGTGGCTGCTCGACGGCGTGACCTCGTCGTCGGCCACCTGGAAGGTGATCGTCTCGAGCGTTCCGCTCTCGGTGCCGACGGGCCCTTCGGCCGCGCACGACTCCTGGTCCAACGCGAGCATCTTCGGCGTCCCCGAGGAGCACCCAACCGGCTTCGCCGTCGAGCGCGATCTGATCTTGCGGACACTGCGCGATCGCGCGATCAAGAACGTCATCTTCATCGCCGCCGACGTGCACCACGCCGAGGTGATCCGCCATCACCCCACGCCGAGCTTCTCGTTCCACGAGTTCATCGCGGGGCCGTTGTCGGCGACGCCGGGCCGGCCGCGCCCGCTGGACCAGGGACTGAGCGCGCGCTCGCTCTTCGCCCGCGGCGGCATCAACAACTTCGGCGAGATCACCATCGAGCGCGAGGGGCTCACCGTGCGGATCATCGACGACGACGGCGGGGCGCTCTTCACGCACTCGATCGGGCCTGAGTGACCGTCCGCTCGCTCGCGCGTGTCCGCGCTCGCCAGGACCACACCAGCCAGACCGCAGCCGCCGCGACGCTGACCATCGTCGCTCCCATCTCCACGGCTGTCGCGCGGTAGCGCAGCTCGACAGGACCGCGCCCGTCGTCGAGCCTGACTTCGAGGTCCCAGGCCGGCCCGTGACGCGAGGCAAGTGAGGCGTCGTTGCGGCGAGCGCGCCAGAGCGGATAGTAGGCCACGTGCAGCGACACCCATTCGCCGGGTTGGCCTTCGACCGGGATGCTCCAGCGGTCGCCGGCGACGTGGATCGGGATGGTCGTGGCCGTGCGACGCTCGAAGATGATGAACGGCCCGACGGGCGGGCGCTGTGTGAACGCGGTGGCGTCGGCGAGCGCCTTGAGCTCCGGCCGATCCTCGTCGAGGACCACCACGGCGCTGATGCCGAGACGATCGAGAAGCGCGTTGAACGTCGTCGCGTCCAGTCTGTCGAGGGCGCGGCCGAAGAGTGAGTGACCGTCCACGCGCTCGACGAGCGTGGTGATGGCGCCCGGGTCGGCGGATCCGCCATACACGAGCTTGGCGACCGGCGAGGGATGCGTGAAGGTGCCGTGACGTGGGAGTGGGGCCGCCACCATTCGAGGCCGAAGACCAGTGGCACGCTCGACCTCACGAACAGGACACGCCCGGCCGGCACCGTTCGGAGCGCTCCCCAGAGCGCCTCGAGCTGGTAACCTCGCGCAGTCGCCGCGTAGGACGGCCAGTCGGCGGGCCGCGGCCAGAGCACGAGCGTGCGATCGACCGCGCCCAGTCCGGCGACGACGGCGACCGCTGCCACGATCGCCGCCGGCGACGCCCATCCGCGCTGGCGCATGAGCGCGCCGGCTGTCGATCCCGCCGCCACGACGAACGCGATCCACATGCCGTCGATGATCCGGTCGGCGGGAAGCCATCGCAGTCCGAGCGGTTCCAGCACGAGCGCGTCGACGACCACGACGAGGGCTGTCGCCCAGGGCCAGCGCTGGAGAATCCTCACGGGTGATCGCGGATCCCCGGCGAGCGGAAGCGCCAGCAGCACGATCAGCGGCAGCAACGGATGACGCGCCAGCAGCGAGCCGACGTCGCCGATCGTCACCCGGCCCCACGCGAGCGCTCGCGTGTGGTCGAGTCGTATGAGCAGCGGCAGGGACCAGAACGACGTGAGCGCTGCTGCGCCGACCAGAAGGACGGCGGCTTCGCGCAGCCGACGCGCGCGCGATCCTGGAGCCGAGAGGGCCGTCACGAGAACGAGCACCGCCGCCGCCGGCACGTGCGCCGGGTGAGTCACGACGATCGCCGCCAGAGAGATGAGCGCGAGGCCCCAGGGCCGCGATCCCTCGTCGTCGGCCCAGCGGATGAGAACGAGCGCGAGCAGGGGCAACAGTGCCCATCCGAGCCGCGC
>QHTB01000147.1 GCA_003220615.1 Candidatus Rokuibacteriota bacterium | reverse complement strand
CAGGGCATCAAGGACGCCGGGGGGCGTCTGGTGAGCACGCTGAGCCGCAAGGATGCCGAGCGCCTGGTGCACGACGGCGTCATCGACGGCGGGATGCTGCCCAAGGTGGAATCGGCGCTGCGCGCGCTGGAGGGCGGGACGGCAAAGGCGCACATCATCGACGGGCGCGTGCCTCACGCGATCCTGCTCGAGCTGTTCACGCGGGAAGGTATCGGAACCGAGATCGTTCTCTAAGGGGATCGACATGGACACGAAGCAGCTACTCGAGACGTCGGCGACCTATCTGATGGCGAACGTATCCCGCGCCCCCCTCGTGCTCGTGCGAGGCGATGGCATGCGCGTGTGGGACACCGACGGCCGCGAGTACCTCGACTTCGGCGCCGGCCTGGCCGTCACCGCGCTCGGTCATTCCCACTCCCGCGTGACGGGCGCCATCCGCGAGGCCGCCGCCACGCTGCTGCACGTGTCGAACCTCTACCACAACGTGCCGCAGATCCATCTGGCCAGGCTCCTCTGCGAGCACTCGTTCGCCGATCTCGCCTATTTTGCCAACTCGGGCGCCGAGGCCAACGAGGCGGCGATCAAGATGGCCCGCAAGTACGCCAAGGAGCGCTTCTCGACCGATCGGTACGAGATCATCGCTACCCACAACTCGTTCCACGGCCGCACGATGGCGACGGTGACCGCGACCGGCCAGCCGAAGTACCACCACGGCTTCGAGCCGCTCGTCCCCGGCTTCAAGCACGTGCCGTACAACGACCTGCGCGCCATGGAGATGGCCGTCGACAACCGGACGGCCGCGATCCTCGTCGAGCCCATCCAGGGCGAAGGCGGCGTGCACATTCCCGACGACGACTACCTCCCCGGGCTGCGCAAGCTGTGCGACGAGTCGGGGGCTTTGCTGATCCTCGACGAGATCCAGACCGGCGTCGGACGCACCGGTCGTCTGTGGGCCTACGAGCACAGTGGGATCGAGCCCGACATCATGACGGTGGCCAAGGCGCTGGCGAACGGCCTGCCCATCGGCGCCACGCTGGCGACGCGCGACGCCGGCAGTGTCCTGACCCCGGGAACCCACGGCACCACGTTCGGGGGCAACCCGTTCGTCACCGCGGTCGCCATCGCCAGCTTCACGACCGTCCTCGACGAGAAGATTCCCGAGCGCGCGGCCCGGATCGGCCGGTACTTGATGGAAGGCCTGCGCCGCATGGCCACGACGCGGCCCGTCATCCGCGCGGTCCGGGGCAGAGGCCTGCTCATCGGCGCCGAGCTGTCGGTGGCGGCCGGTCCCATCGTGGACGCGTGTCGAGAAGACGGCGTGCTCATCCTGAGCGCGGGCGAGAAGGTCGTCCGGATGGCGCCGCCGCTGATCGTCGAGGAGCGTGACTGCGACCGCGCCCTGGCCACGCTCGACCGCGCGCTCGCCCAGTGAGCCACTTCCTCTCGGCGGCGGACCTGAGCCGCGAGCGCGCGCAGCACCTGTTCGAGGTGGCGGCGGCGCTCAAGCAGGGCTGGAAAGCCGGCCGGCGCGGCGCCCCGCTGAGCGGACGGACGCTGGCGTTGATCTTCGAGAAGCCGTCGCTCAGGACGCGGGTGACGTTCGAGGTCGGGGTCGTCCAGCTGGGCGGCCGCGCGGTGCATCTCTCCGGTCCCGAGATCGGGCTCGGCACGCGCGAGTCGGTTCCCGATGCCGCGCGCAACCTCTCGCTCTGGGTCGACGGGATCGCCGCGCGGGTGTACTTGCACGAGACCGTGGAAGGCCTCGCCCGCCACGCGACGGTGCCGGTGATCAACGCGCTCAGCGACTTCGAGCACCCGTGCCAGGCGCTCGCTGACTTCTTCACGCTCTGGGAACGCGGCATCGATCTCGGCGCGATGCGCCTCGCCTGGGTCGGTGACGGCAACAACGTGTGCCACTCGCTGATCCTGCTCGGAGCGCTCTTCGGCACGACCCTCGTGGTCGCGACACCGCCCGGATACGAGCCGGACGCCCGGGTGCAGCAGACCGTGCGCAAGCTGGGTGGGCGCCTGACCGTCACCCACGACGCGCGTGAGGCGGCGACGGGAGCCGACGTCATCTACACCGACGTGTGGACGAGCATGGGCCAGGAGAGTGAGCGCGAGCGCCGCCTGGAGGCCTTCTCACGCTACCAGGTCAACGAGACGCTCGTCGGGTTCGCTCGAGGGTCGGTGCTCGTCATGCACTGCCTGCCCGCGCACCGTGGCGAGGAGATCACCGACGGCGTGCTCGACGGCCCGCACAGCATCGCGCTCGACCAGGCCGAAAATCGGCTGCACGCGCAGAAGGCCGTGATCCTCGACCTCCTGGGCGGCTCGCTCGACGATGTCTGACCCGAAGAAAGTCGTCCTCGCCTACTCGGGTGGGCTCGACACCTCGGTGATTCTCCGCTGGCTCATCGAGCGGTACCGCTGCGAGGTCGTCGCCTTCTGCGCCGACCTCGGGCAGGGCGAGGAGCTGCTGCCCATCCGGGAGAAGGCGCTCCGCACGGGCGCGGTGGGGGTCCACATCGTGGATCTCCGTCAGGAGTTCGTGCGCGACTTCATCTTCCCGATGCTCAGGGCCAACGCCGTGTACGAGGGCAGCTACCTCCTGGGGACGTCGATCGCGCGTCCGCTGATCGCGCGTGCCCAGGTGGACGTCGCGCGACACGAGAGCGCCGACGCCGTGGCCCACGGCGCGACCGGCAAGGGGAACGATCAAGTGCGCTTCGAGCTCACGTACGCCGCGCTGGCGCCCGAGCTTCGCGTGATCGCGCCCTGGCGCGAGTGGGAGCTGAACTCGCGTACCTCACTCCTCGAGTTCGCGCGGCGGCACGACATCCCGGTGCCGGTGACCGCGGACCGCCCGTACTCTACCGACCGCAATCTCTTCCACATCTCGTACGAAGGCGGGATCCTGGAGGACCCGTGGGCGGCGCCGCCCGACAAGATGTTCCAGCTGACCAATTCTCCGGAGGCGGCGCCCGACGTCCCGCTCGAGGTGCTGATCGACTTCGAGGCCGGCAACCCGGTGGCCGTCGATGGCGAACCCCTCGGGCCGGTGGCGCTGCTCGAGCGCCTCAACCGTCTCGGCGGCGAGCACGGCGTTGGCCGCGTGGACCTCGTCGAGAATCGCTACGTGGGAATGAAGTCGCGGGGCGTCTACGAGACGCCCGGCGGCACCATCCTGCACGTGGCCAGACGGGCGGTGGAGTCGCTCACGCTCGACCGCGAGGTCCTGCACCTGCGCGACTCGCTCGTCCCGCGCTACGCCGAGATGATCTACTACGGCTTCTGGTTTTCGCCGGAGCGGCGCGCGCTCCAGGGGTTCATGGACGAGGTCGCCCGTGACGTGACGGGGACCGTGCGGCTCACGCTGTACAAGGGCAACGTGACGGTGGCAGGACGGCGGTCTCCGCGGTCGCTCTACCGGACCGACTTTGCGACCTTCGAGGCCGACGCCGTCTATCGCCAGCGCGACGCCGAGGGCTTCATCAACCTGAACGCCCTGCGCCTCAAGATCCGCGCCCTGCGCGACCATCGGAGCTGACCGTGCGCATCGACGTTGCCCTCACGGCCCACACGGCGGGGGCGATGCCGCTCGCGGGTGTTTCCGTCCTCGTCATCGACGTCTTGCGGGCGAGCACCAGCATCATCACCGCGCTCATCAACGGCTGCGCGGCGGTGATCCCCGTGGCCACCGCCGAGGAGGCTCATCAGCGAGCGGCGGCCCTGCCCTCTCACACCGTGCTCATCGCCGGCGAGCGTCGCGGCGAGCCGCTGGCCGGCTTCGATCTCGGCAACTCGCCTTTCGACTTCACGGTCGAGCGGGTGAGCGGAAAGACGCTGATCATGACGACGAGCAATGGCACCCAGGCGCTGCTGGCCGCGCGCGGTGCCGCCGCCATCGGTGTCGCCGGCCTCGTGAACCTGGGCGCGGCGGCGATGTGGGCGCTCGGAGGCCGGCGCGACGTGACGCTCGTGTGCGCCGGCGAGCGCGGCGCGATCTCCCTCGAGGATCACGCCTGCGCCGGGCTCCTCGTGGATCGTCTCCAGCAGGAAGAGCCGGCCGCGGAGCTCAGCCCGACCGCGCGAGAAGCCCTCGCGGTCGGCCGCCGCTACGGCAAGGACGTGGGCCGGCTAGGCGAGGATTCCTCGTGGGCCCGTCACCTGACGTCACGAGGCCGGGGGCGCGATGTCGCGGCCTGTTTGATGCTGGACACGAGGACGGTGGTCCCCGTGTATCGGCCGAACGTTGACAACGTGGTCATCGGCTCCCGATAATGACTCGCGCTCGTGCATAGGGTGTCCGCGTGAACTTGCCCATCGGCCTCACGATCACCCGGATCGTCGCGGTGCCACTCCTCATCGTCTTCCTGATCTCGTCGTCGCGGGTCCATGCGGTGATCGCGGCCGGCATCTTCATCCTGGCCTCGCTCACCGACTGGCTCGACGGCGTGATCGCCCGGCGGCGCAATCAAGTCACCACGCTCGGCACGCTGCTCGACCCGATCGCCGACAAGCTGCTGGTGGCCGCCGCGCTCGTCTCGCTCCTGCAGATCGACAAGATCGAGGCGTGGATCGTCGTCGTGATCATCGGACGCGAGCTGGCGGTGACCGGGCTGCGCGCGGTGGCCGCCGGCGTGGGCGTGATCGTGCCGGCGTCGCGACTGGCGAAATGGAAGACGGTCAGCCAGTACGTGGCGATCACGATGCTCATCGTCGAGAAAGGGCTGCCGTCGTCGACGTTCCACGTCGCGGCCACCGCCGTGCTGTGGGTGGCGCTCGGCCTCACCGTCGTCTCGGCCGTGGACTACTTCTATCGCTTCTTCCGGAAGGCCGACTACCGCGCGATCGTCCCCGGCGAAGAACGCTGGTCGTGAGCGGCGTTCTCACTGTCGTCACCGCGTATCTCATCGGGGCGGTGCCGGTCGGCTTTCTCATCGCGCGGGCGTGGGGTGTCGGCGACATTCGTGCCCACGGCAGCGGCAACATCGGCGCCACCAACGTCCTGCGCACGGCCGGCCGCGCGCCCGCCATCCTCACGCTCGTCGGTGACGTCGCCAAGGGCTTCCTGGCGGTGAAGGCGGCGGCGGCAGTCGCCGGTGACCCCTGGCCGGTGGCGGTCGCTGGCGTCGCGGCGATCGCGGGCAACTGCTGGTCGGTCTTCCTCAAGTTTCGCGGCGGCAAGGGCGTGGCGACGGGGCTCGGCGTGTTCCTCTACCTGGCGCCGTGGGCCGTGGCGCCCGCCGCGCTCGTGTGGCTCGCCATCACGGTGACCTTCCGCTACGTCTCGCTGGGCTCGGTGCTGGCCGCGCTCTGCGTGCCGCTCGGCACCCTGATGCTCGGCTACCCCGCGCCTCGAGTCGCCGCGTGCGCGGCGGGGGCTCTCATCGTCATCCTGCGCCACCACGAGAACATCGGGCGTCTCCTCGCCGGGAGCGAGCGGCGCCTTGGCGAGCATCGGGCATGAGGGTGGCCGTCGTCGGCGGTGGCAGCTGGGGGACGGCGCTGGCGATTCACCTCGCGCGCGCAGGCGCCGACGTCAGGATGTGGGCGCGGGAGCCCGAAGTCGCCGAGGGCCTCGCCCGGAGTCACCGCAATCCGATCTATCTCACCGACATCGAGTGCCCGGCGCGGCTGACGGCGACGACCGATCACGTGAACGCGTTGCAAGGCGCCGAGCTCATCCTGGTCGTCGTGCCGTCCGAGTTCGTCGCCGCGACGCTGAAGGACTTGCCTCCGATTCCGGCCGCGGTTCCGGTGGTGTCCGCGACGAAGGGCCTCGACCCGCACCGTCACGTGCGCATGACCGAGCTGGTGGCCGAGCGGTTTCCCGCCGCGCCCATTGCGGCCCTGTCGGGGCCGACCTTCGCCCGCGAGGTCGCGCTCGGCCAGCCGACCGCGGCGGTGGTCGCCTCGCGTGACGAGGTGCTGGCGCGCCGTCTCCAGGGCTGGCTGGGCAACCGAGAGTTCCGGCTCTACACCAATCGCGACGTCATCGGCGTGGAGATGGGCGGCGCGTTGAAGAACGTGATCGCCGTCGCCACCGGAATCGCGGATGGGCTCGGCCTCGGCGAGAACGCGCGCGCGGCGCTGGTCACGCGGGGCCTGGCCGAGCTGACCCGGCTGGCCGTGGCGCTCGGCGCTCAGCCGGCCACGCTGGCTGGCCTCGCCGGCATGGGCGATCTCGTGCTGACGTGCACCGGGACGCTCTCGCGCAATCGCGCGCTCGGCATGGCGCTCGCGAAAGGGCAGAGCCGCGACGCGGTCGAAGGTCGGACGCGGATGATCGCCGAGGGTGCCCGGACCGTGTCGTCGGCGCTCGCGCTGGCCGCCCGGCTCGGCGTCAATCTTCCGATCTGTGCGGAGGTCGGCGCGGTGTTGTTCCAGGGCAAGTCGCCCGGCGATGCTCTGGCGGCGCTGCTCGGGCGCGCCGCGCGTCCGGAGGATGCCTGAGCGTGTCCGAGCTGAGGAAGGACCCCGTGGTGGGACGCTGGGTCATCATCTCGACGGAGAGGGCCCGCCGGCCGTCCGACTTCGGCCCCGATCCGGTGCAGCCTCGCCTGGTGAACTGCGTCTTCTGCGCCGGCCACGAGGACAAGACGCCGCCCGAGATCCTGGCCGGCCGGCCCCCGGGCAGCGCGCCGAACTCGCCCGGGTGGTCGTATCGCGTCGTGCCGAACAAGTTCCCGGCGCTCCGCATCGAGGGCGACCTCGAGCCGAGCGGCGAGGGCCCGTACGATCGGATGTCGGGTATCGGCGCTCACGAGGTGGTGATCGAGAGTCCGGAGCACTCGATGTCGCTGGCGACGATGTCGACCGACGCCGTCGCCGAGGTGCTGCTGGCCTTCCGGGAGCGCGTGCTCGATCTGAAGAAGGATGGTCGCTTCCAGTCCATCCTCGTCTTCAAGAACCACGGGGAGGCCGCCGGCGCCTCGCTCGAGCATCCGCACTCGCAGCTCATCGCGCTGCCCATCATCCCGATCATGATCGTCGAAGAGCTGGCCGGCTCCGCCAAGCACTGGGAGATCAAGGAGCGCTGCGTCTGGTGCGACGTCATGCGCGAGGAGCGGCGCGGCCGCCGCCGGCTCATCATCGACCGCGACGGCTTCGTGGCCATCGCCCCCTTCGCCCCGCGCTTTCCCTTCGAGACGTGGATCCTGCCCACGCGTCACCGCTCGGCCTTCGAGGAGTCGGGTGTGGACGAGCTGCGGGCGCTGGCCGGTGTGCTGGGCGACTTCCTGCGTCGCATGAACCGCACGCTGCACGATCCGCCGTACAACTTCATGCTGCACAGCGCGCCGCTCCACGAGGCGGCGCTCGATCACTTCCACTGGCACCTCGAGATCATCCCCAAGCTGACGCGGGTCGCCGGCTTCGAGTGGGGCAGTGGCTTCTTCATCAACCCGGTGCCGCCCGAGGACGCCGCCACGGCGCTGCGCGAGGCCGCGTCGTGAGTCCGCGAGGCCCCGGCGCCAGGTAGACGGCCCGCGGCAGCGTGATACTATATGGCGCTGTCGCAGGAACCGGTGATGCGGGAATAGCTCAGTGGTAGAGCACGACCTTGCCAAGGTCGGGGTCGCGGGTTCGAATCCCGTTTCCCGCTCCACCCACTCCTCGACCTCAGTCCTCGTCTCACGGCGGCGTAGCCAAGTGGCTAAGGCGGAGGTCTGCAAAACCTCTATGCAGCGGTTCGAATCCGCTCGCCGCCTCCACATTTCTTTCCAGACGAACCTCGGGGGCGTGGCGAAACGGCAGACGCCGAGGACTTAAAATCCTCTGTCCGCGAGGACGTGCAGGTTCGAATCCTGCCGCCCCTACCAACTCCTTCCGATTCGTGCCTCGGTGTCGAGCGACGGCGCGTGTTCACGCGTGGGGATGCGATCTGATGGGTGTACGCTGGGTGCTCGACCACGTCATGGGAGTCACCGATGTCCAAACTGGCGGCCAATGAGGCGCGAAGAGTGATCCACGCGGTTGCCGTCGCTGCCACCGGGCTCGCGCTCGGCCTCGCCGTTGCCGGCTGCGCGACGACCACCTCGACGAATCCGACCTCCACGACGGTCCCGGCTTCGACGACAGCCCCGGCCGTCTCCACGGGCGGGGACGTCGAGCGCTGCCAGACGGCCGGCGGTATCTGGCGCAACGGCATGTGCACGACGATGGGCGGCGGCGGGTACTGATCAGGACTTCGGGTCGAACGTCGGCAGCGGGCTGCCGAGCATGAAGTGGACGATCCCGAGCGCCTCGTGGATCGTCTCCTCCATCGTACGCCGTGACGCCCACCACCGGCGCGCGTCGTACGCTTCCCACGACGTGGGATAGACGAGCGCCGGAATCCTGCGCTCGTAACGCGAATTCCAGATCACGCGTACCCTCCGCGTGTGGTTGGCCGACGTCACCAGGATCACGCGGCGGAGGCCCTGCTTCGTCGCGAAGGCGAAGTCCGCGGCCAGCTCCTGCACCGTGTTGTCCACCTCCTGGGAGAGCGTGACGACGGCGGCCTCCGGGACGCCGACGTGACGAAGGACCCGCACCGCGCGCTCCTGGCGTGACGGCTCCCCGCTGACCTGTCGGGCGACGGAGATCGCATCCCGGCCGCGGGCGACCACGACCCGTGGGGCATAGCCGAGGCGGTAGAGCGACGCCGCTTCGAGCTCGCGCACGGGCGTACCCCCGTCCAGGACGAAGATCGCATCGCTCGGCTGGAGGGCGTCGGTCACGACCAGGGCAGCCCCCAGCGCCGGGATGCCGAGGCCCACGGCGACCAGGGCCACGAGCACGGGCACCGGCACCGCCCACCATCGAAAACGTCGCAGGCTCATTGGAAAAATGGGGCTCGGCGGGCTATCTTACCTGACGTCATGGCGTCGCCCGGCGCTATCGCGTTCGAGATCGGACCGCTGGTCGTCCGCTGGTACGGCATCCTCATGGCGGTGGCCATCGTCGTCGGGCTCTGGCTCGGCCACCGCGAGGCACAACGCGAGAAGCTCCCCGCCGACGACATCATCAGCGCCGCGCAATGGGCGATCCTCGCGGGGCTGGTGGGCGCGCGGCTCTACGAGGTGATCTTCAACTGGGATTACTACGGGCAGTACCCGGCGAAGATCGTCGCCGTCTGGGAAGGTGGGCTCGCCATCCACGGCGGCCTCATCGTCGGGCCGCTGGTCGGCGCGTTCCTGGCCTGGCGATGGCGCCTGCCCGTGCTGCGGGGCTTCGACGTGGCCGCGCCCAGCATCGCAATCGGCCAGGCCATCGGACGTTGGGGCAACTTCTTCAACGAGGAGGCCTTCGGGCGGCCGACGAACTTGCCCTGGAAGCTCTACATCTCGCCCGCGCACCGGCCGCCCGGGTTCGGCCAGTTCGAGTACTTCCACCCGACGTTTCTCTATGAGTCGGTGTGGGACTTCGCCGTCTTCGTGGTGCTGGTCGCCTGGCTGCGGCCTCGGCTGCGCGAGCATCCGGGCGCGCTCTTCTTCACCTATATCGGGCTCTACTCGATCGGACGCTTCGCGATCGAGGCGCTCCGCCTCGACAGCTTCTGGGTGGGACAGTTCCGCGTCCCGCAGCTCGCGAGCCTGGCCGGCGTGATCGTGGCGCTCATCGGCGTCGCCTGGACGTATCGCCGGACGCGTCCGGCGCACGGAGCCTCGAGCGCCTAAACCAATCGGCAGGACGAACGTAGCCACACGTACCTCGTCCTCTCACCCACGTCGAGCTGCACTCCAACGCTTCGTTACAATATCCCGATGAGACTGGAGCAGGTCGGCCCGTATCTCTGGCGAATCCCGCCTGACGCCAAGCCCGGCATGCGCGTTCCCGGACTGATCGTCGCCGACGAAGCGCTGATCTCGCACATCCGTCGCGAAGCGTCGCTGGAGCAGCTCGCGAACGGCGCGACGCTGCCCGGGATCGTCAAAGCCGCGCTCGCCATGCCCGACATCCATCAGGGCTACGGCTTGCCCGTGGGCGGCGTCGTCGCCACTGACGCCGAGCGCGGCGTCGTGAGTCCGGGAGCGATCGGGTTCGACATCAACTGCGGGGTGCGCCTGCTCGCGACCGGCCTCGATGCCGTCGAGGTGAAGCCTCACCTCGACGACCTCGTGAACGCGCTGTTCACCTCGATCCCGACGGGTGTCGGCTCCGAGAGCCGCGTGGCGCTCGCTCCGCGCGACCTGAATCGCGTGCTGGAACGTGGCGCGGCGTGGGCCGTCGAGCGTGGCTGGGGCGATGCTGAGGACGTCGGCCGGCTGGAGTCCGAGGGGCGGATCGCCGGGGCCGATCCGTCGGCGGTGTCGGCCCAGGCGCTCGATCGCGGCCGCCGCCAGCTCGGAACGCTGGGGTCGGGCAACCACTTCCTCGAGATCCAGGTGGTCGACGAGATCTTCGACGAGCGTCGAGCCAGCGATCTGGGAGTGCGATCGGGGCAGGTCACCGTGATGATCCACACAGGCTCACGTGGCCTCGGACATCAGGTGTGTACGGACTACCTGAAGACGACCGAGCGAGCCTTGCGACGATATGGAATCACCGTCCCTGACCGCCAGCTCGCCTGCGCGCCGATCGACTCCGAGGAAGCGCAAGGCTATCTCGGCGCCATGCGCGGCGCCGCCAACTTCGCGTTCGCCAATCGTCAGCTCCTCACCCACTGGGCGAGGGACGTGTTCGAGCGTGTGCTCACGCGGTCGCCGCGGGACCTCGCCATGCGCGTGGTGTACGACGTCGCCCATAACATCGCCAAGGAAGAGGGGTACGAGATCGACGGCCGATGGCGCCGCCTCCTCGTCCACCGCAAGGGCGCCACGCGCGCGTTTCCCGGACAGCCGGTGCTGGTCCCCGGCGACATGGGCCGGTACTCATTCCTGCTCGTCGGCACCGACGCCGCCATGCGCGAGACGTTCGGCAGCACCTGTCACGGCGCTGGCCGCGTGCTCAGCCGGACGGCCGCGGTGAAGGCCGCGCGCGGCCGGCGGATCGCCGACGAGCTGGCCGCCCGCGGAATCACCGTGCGGGCCACCGGCCGCGACGCGCTCGCGGAGGAGATGCCGGAGGCCTACAAGGACGTGCGAGACGTCGTCGACGTCGTGCACAACTTCGGTATCTCGACGAAAGTCGCGAGATTGCGGCCCATCGGCGTGATCAAGGGGTGACGTGATAGAGTGACTAAGATGTCTTGGAATCTAAAGAAGAAAGCCCAGGCGCTGCTCGCCGAGGAGCAGGGCACGTTCCACAAGGAATGGGGTGGCAAGGTCGCCATCGCCCTCGTTTATCCGAATACCTATGCCGTCGGGATGTCGAACCTCGGCTTTCAGACCATCTACTGGCATCTCAATCAGCTTCCCGACGTCGTCTGTGAGCGTGTGTTCTTACCCGATCTGGCGGACGTCGAGGAGATGCGCCGCACCGAAACAGCACCGTTCTCGCTCGAGTCTCAGCGGCCGCTCTCCGACTTCCATATGGTCGGCTTCTCGGTGACCTACGAGGGCGACTACATCAACACGTTGAGGCTGCTTCACCTCGCCGGCATTCCGCTCCGCGCCGCCGAGCGGAGGCCGGGCGACCCGCTCGTGCTGATGGGAGGTGTCTGCGCGTTCTCGAACCCGGAGCCGATGGCGCCCTTCATGGACTTCGTCGCCGTCGGCGAAGGCGAGGAGCTGGTGCGCGAGCTCATCGCGCTCTATCGTGACACGGCCGGCGATCGCGACGCATTCCTGGAGCGCGTGGGGGCGGTGGCCGGTGTCTACGTTCCCGGGCAGTACGACATCGCGTACCACCCCGACGGCACGCTGTCCGCGGTGCTGCCGCGCGCAGGGGCGCCCGCGGTCGTCGTCAAGCGGCGGCTGCCCGACGTCAATCGCTTCGAGACGATCTCGCTCGTGAAGACGCCGCAGGCCGAGTACGGCCACATGGCGCTGCTGGAAGTCGGCAAGGGCTGCGGCCGCGGCTGCCGCTTCTGCCTGGAGGGCCAGGTCTACCGTCCGGTGCGTCATCGCAGCGTCGCGACGCTTGGCGAAACCGTCGCGCGCCTGGCCCAGGATCCCGCCAATCGCCGCATCGGCCTCGTCGGCGCGTGCGTGTCCGACTATCCCTGGATCGGCGACCTCCTGAAGGTCGTGGAGGCCAACGGCCTCGAGCTGTCGATCTCCTCGCTCCGAGCCGACAGCCTCACCGACGACCTGGTGGCGGCGCTGGCCCGCGGCGGCCATCGCACGCTGACCGTCGCGCCCGAAGCGGGCACCGAGCGGCTCCGGCGCGCGGTCCGCAAGGTGATCAGCGACGAGCAGCTCTATACGGCCTGCGATCTGGTGCGCCAGCACGGTATCCCGAACCTCAAGACCTACTTCATGATCGGCCAGCCGACCGAGACCGCGGAGGACGTCGAAGCGATTCCCGACCTCGCGAGGCGAATGCTGGAGCGACTGCGCGTGCTCGATTCGGCCGGCCGGCCGTTCGGGCGGCTGACGCTCTCCATCTCGTCGTTCGTGCCGAAGCCCTGGACGCCGTTCCAGTGGGCGCCTTTCGACGGCGCCGATGCGCTGTCGGCCAAGCTCGACGTCATCAAGCGCGGCGTGCGCAAGCTCTCCAACGTGCGCGTCCTCCACGAGAATCCGCGCGAGGCGGCGCTCCAGGCGCTGCTGGCGCGCGGCGATCGCCGGGTCGGGGATTTCCTCGAGATCGCGGCGCGCCTCGAAGGCGACTGGCGTCGAGCGTTGCGCGAGTGGGACGGCGATCCGGGCTTCTACACGACGCGCCCGCGTGACGTCGGTGAGCGGCTGCCGTGGGACCACTTCGACGTCGGCGTCAAGAAGGCCGGGCTCGTGCGGGAATGGGAGCGCGCGCAGGCGGAGTCGGCGACCGCGGTGACCTCGTGATGCGCGTCGCCGATGCCCTGGGCCGGCCGCTCAGCAACCTGCGCGTGTCGGTCACCGACCGCTGCAACCTGCGCTGCGGCTACTGCATGCCGGAGGAGGAATACGCCTGGCTTCCGCGCGACCAGATCCTCCACTTCGAGGAGATGAGCGGCCTCGTCGACGTGTTCCTCGACCTCGGCGTCGACAAGGTGAGGCTCACCGGCGGAGAGCCGCTCCTGCGTCGCAACCTGCCCGAGCTGGTCCGTCAGCTCGCCGGCAAGCCTCGGCTCCGCGATCTGGCGATGACGACGAACGGTGTCCTGCTGGCCGAGCACGCGCGGGCGCTGAAGGACGCGGGGCTTCATCGCATCACGGTGAGCCTGGACACGCTGCACCCCGGGCGCTTCCCGGCACTGACGCGGCGCCCGGCGGAAACGCACGCGCAGGTGCTGGCCGGCATCGCCGCCGTTCCGGCGGCCGGATTCACGGGGACGAAGATCGATACCGTGGCCATGCGCGGCGTGAACGACGACGAGCTCGCCGACCTCATCGAGTTCGGGCGCACGGTGCCGGCCGAGGTGAGGTTCATCGAGTACATGGACGTCGGCGGAGCCACGCGCTGGTCGATGGACCAGGTCGTGTCGCGCGCGGAGATCCTGGAGGTCCTCGCTCTCCGCTACGGGACGATCGAGCCGCTCGTCGAGCCGGCGAGCACGGCCCCTGCCGAACGTTTCCGCCTGTCCGACGGGACGACCTTCGGGATCATCGCGTCGACGACCGCGCCGTTCTGCCGTTCGTGCGACCGCAGCCGTCTCACCGCCGACGGCATGTGGTACCTCTGCCTCTACGCGGTCGCGGGCGTCGATCTGCGCGGGCCGCTTCGCCGGGGCGCGACTCGAGAGGAGCTGGCCGCGCTCATCACCGGTGGGTGGCGCGGCCGCGCCGATCGCGGCGCCGAGGAGCGACTGGTCGCGAGAGACCGCGGGCCCTTGATGCAGATCGGGCAGCTCAAGCGCGATCCACATTTGGAAATGCACACGCGGGGCGGGTAACCGGAGGGACACGTGAGCGCTGACGACGCGAAGGTGGACGTTCGGGAACGTGGCCTCAAGGGACAGACGAGCGAGCGGCGCCTGTACATGCAGCTCCAGGTGTTCACGGGGTGCGGCGACGCCAAGCCCGTCATCCGCGCGGTGGAGGCGAGCCGTATCGAGGGCGCCGTCTACCACGACGTCAACGATCCGCGGGGCATCGGTATCCTCGGCATCAGCGAGGACCCGACGTTCTTCGCCAGCGCGTTCCGCGACCTGCTGAACACCGAGCCCTTCGCCGCGCTGACTCACCGGCCGCAGTTCACGATGCTCGGCCGGACCTACACCTCGGGCTTCGAGGCCGACATCGACGAGTGGCTGTTCCGGCGCCCGCGGCGCACGGCGCTGAATCCGGCGTGGCCGTGGGCGGTGTGGTACCCGCTTCGGCGGAACGGCGCGTTCTCGCGGCTGAACCCGCAGGAACAGGGCGGGATCGTGAAGGAGCACGCGGTGCTGGGCCACGCGTACGGCGACGCCGACCTCGCCCACGACATCCGGCTCGCCTGTCACGGCGTGGACGTGAACGACAACGACTTCGTCATCGGCCTCGTCGGCAAGGACCTGCACCCGCTCTCGCACCTCGTCCAGGCGATGCGAAAGACCGTGCAGACGTCCCAGTACATCCAGACGCTGGGGCCGTTCTTCGTGGGCCACGCGCGCTGGCAAAGCCCGGTGCGGGCGGAGCGCGCCTAGCCCTTCTTGAAGGCGGCCACGTTTGCCTCGATCTGGCGGGCGTGGTTTTCGAGGTGGTCCGCGTAGATCCTGAGCCAGTCCTCCGCCGTGTAGTGGCCGGACTCGGTGTGACGGCCTTCCCTGGTCCAGGCCTCGTCGGGCAAGCGGCGAATCAGAACGGTCGTGTGGGCGCGCACGGCGTCGACGGTGGCGAGGGCGACGTCGATGGGGTGCGCGTGATAGTCGAGGTCGCGCGCCCACTGGGCCTCGTCGTAGCCCTGGATCACGGGATTCTTGTCGCACATGAGGATCCGGATGCGCGACGAGGACTGCGTCTCCGAGTCGGCGCAGTGCACGATGACCTCGTGAGCCGACCACTCGCCGGGTTTCGGTCGCCACTGCATCGCCGCGGCGGGGACGGTGGCCAGAGCGGCCCGCAGACGTCGGGGTCCGTCGGCATACTGCTCGATGAGGGCATGACGTTGCGCTCGCGTCATCGGCATCGGGCGACCTCCTTGTCGAGACGGCTCACGACTGGCTGTTGCGATAGGTCAGGGCGTGCCCATGACGGCGCGCCTGGCCTGGGCCAGATGGTTGTCGTCGTGGGCGGCCATCAACCCTGTCCAGTCGGCGAACGTCACGTGACCGGGCGTTGGATGCTGACACCCGCGCTGCCATTGCTCGGGCTGGAGCCGGCCGAACAAATCCAGAGAATCGCGGCGCCGCCGCCGAAACGCCTCCAGCGCCGCGTCGCCGTCGCACCGCGAGTATTGACGCTCCTCGACCCAGCGTTCGGGATCGATGGCCAGCTCCCCTCCGCGCAGGCCCCACTCAGTGGGATCGGGAACCTTCGCGCCGGCGACCATAACCTTCGGATCATCGATCGCGAGCATCGTCCGGAAGCGGAGCATGCAGAGCTCCTCGATGTCACGCAGGTGGCACAGGATCTCGGTCACCGACCAGCTCTTGGTGTCGGGGCGCCGCGCGAGGTCAGCCGCGCTGTGGCCGTGGACGACGGAATCGAGATCGGACGGCGTACGGGTCAGCCGGTCGAGGCGATCGACGAGAGGGAGGCCCGCGTACTCCTCCCGCGTGGCCATCAGGGCAGTGGAGCTGGCAGGTCGGACTTGCCCATGAGGCAGAGATCGACGCCGCGGGCGCACGAGCGGCCCTCGGCGATCGCCCACACGATCAGCGACTGGCCCCGTTGCATGTCGCCACAGGTGAAGACGCCGGGGACGCTGGTCATCCAGTTCCGATCGCGCACGACGTTGCCGCGGTCGGTCAGCGCGAGGCCGAACGTGGCGATCGGGCCAGGGCGCTCGGGACCGAGGAACCCCATCGCCAGCAGGACGAGGTCCACGTCGAGCGTGAACTCCGTGCCGGCCAGAGGCTTGAAGTCGAGCCGTCCCCCTTCGCGGACCATTTCGACCTTCACCGCATGGAGCTGGGTGACGCGCCCGGCGTCACCGGTAAACCGCTGCGTCGAGACGGCGTACACGCGATCGCCGCCTTCCTCGTGGGCGGAGGAGACGCGGAGGATGTTCGGCCACTGCGGCCACGGGTTGTCGGCAGCCCGTTGATCGGGCGGCCGCGGCAGCAGCTCGAACTGATGCACGGACAGCGCCCCCTGACGGTGCACGGTGCCGAGGCAGTCCGCGCCGGTGTCGCCGCCGCCGATGATCACCACTCGCTTGCCCCGGGCCGTGATGAAGTCCTCGTCGGCGATCGTGTCGCCCTCGCAGCGCCGGTTCTGCAGCGTGAGGTACTCCATCGCGAAGTGGATGCCGGCGAGCTCGCGTCCCGGCACGGGCAGGTCGCGCGGCGCCCCCGCGCCGCACGCGAGCACGATCGCATCGAACTCAGCCTGCAGATCCGCGGCCGGCATCGACGTGCCGATGGCGGCGTTGGGCTGGAACACCACGCCGTCCTTTTCCATCAGCCGCAACCGCCGGTCGAGGAACTTTTTCTCCATCTTGAACTCGGGGATGCCGTAGCGCAGGAGGCCGCCGATCCGGTCGGAGCGCTCGAACACCGTTACCCAGTGACCGGCGCGATTGAGCTGCTCGGCGGCGGCGAGGCCGGCCGGCCCTGAGCCGACGACCGCCACCTTCTTGCCCGTGCGTACGGCGGGCCCTTGCGTTCCGATCCACCCCTCGGCGAACGCGCGCTCGACGATCGAGACCTCGACGGCCTTGATGTGAACGGCATCGTCGTTGATCCCGAGCACGCACGATCCCTCGCAGGGCGCCGGGCACAGCCGGCCGGTGAACTCGGGGAAGTTGTTGGTGGCGTGCAGCCGCTGGATCGCCTCGTGCCAGTGATCGCGATAGACCAGGTCGTTCCAGTCGGGGATGAGGTTGCCGAGCGGGCACCCCTGGTGGCAGAAGGGAATGCCGCAGTCCATGCAGCGGGCCGCCTGACTCTTGAGGTCGGGCTCCGGGTAGGGGAGGTAGACCTCACGCCAGTCGTGGAGCCGCTCGGTCACCGGCCGGGTCGGCCACTTCTTGCGCTTGATCTCGAGGAAGCCGGTGACCTTACCCACTCGTGGCGCCCACGAGCTCGGCGAACGTCGGCTCCCGGCCTTCGCCGCGGGCCCGCGCCTCGGCCAGCAGCACCCGCTTGTAGTCCTTGGGCATGACCTTGACGAAGCGCGACTGGGCCTCGCGCCAGCTCGAGAGCAGTCGGGCGGCATAGGCGGAGCCAGTCGCCGCGACGTGGCGCTCGATGAGGTTGCCGACGAGCTCGATGTCCTCGGGCTGATCGAGCGGCCCGACGTCGACCATACCGACGTTGCAGCGTCGCTTGAAGTCACCGGCGACGTCCAGGACGTAGGCGATGCCTCCCGACATGCCGGCGGCGAAGTTGCGTCCCGTGCGCCCGAGCACGACGACGCGGCCGCCCGTCATGTACTCGCAGCCATGGTCGCCGATGCCTTCCACGACGGCGTGAGCGCCGCTGTTGCGGACGGCAAAGCGCTCGCCGGCGACGCCGCGGACGAACGCCTCACCACCGGTCGCGCCGTAGAGGGCCACGTTACCGATGATGATGTTCTCCTCGGGGGTGAAGGTCGAGCGCCGCGGCGGAAAGACGATCAACCGCCCGCCCGACAGTCCCTTGCCCCAGTAGTCGTTGGCGTCGCCCTCCAGCATGAAGGTGATGCCGCGCGGAACGAACGCGCCGAACGACTGCCCGGCCGAGCCGGTGAAGTGGATCTTGACGGTGTCGTCGGGCAGGCCGCCGCCACCCCAGCGGGACGTGACCTCGTAGCCGAGCATGGTGCCGACCGTGCGATTCACGTTGCGGATGGGCAGCGTCAGCTCCACACGCTTGCCGTACTCGATCGCCTCACGGCAGGCGGGAATGATCGTCGTGTGGTCGAGGGCCCGGTCGAGCCCGTGGTCCTGCGCGACCGCGCAGTGGCGGCCCACGGTGGCCGGCACGTCGGGCTGGTACAGAATCGGTGACAGGTCGAGGCCGCGCGCCTTCCAGTGCTCGAGGGCCGGCTTGAAATTCAGACGGTCGGCCCGGCCGATCATCTCGTCCATGGTCCGGAAGCCCATGCTCGCCATGTACTCGCGAACCTCCTCCGCGATGTAGCGGAAGAAGGTCTCCACGAACTCCGGCGTGCCGTTGAAGCGCTTGCGGAGCTCGGGGTCCTGCGTGGCGACTCCGACCGGGCAGGTATTGAGATGGCAGACCCGCATCATGATGCAGCCCATGACGACGAGCGGAGCCGTGGAGAACCCGAACTCCTCGGCCCCGAGCAGCGCGGCGATGACGACGTCGCGGCCCGTTTTCATCTGACCATCGACCTGAACGACGATCCGATCACGCAGCTTGTTGAGCACGAGCACCTGCTGGGTCTCGGCGAGACCGAGCTCCCACGGGACACCACCATGCTTGATCGACGTGAGCGGCGAGGCACCGGTCCCGCCGTCGTGGCCGGAGATCAGCACGACATCGGCGTGGGCCTTGGCCACGCCCGCGGCGACCGTGCCGACGCCGACCTCGGCCACCAGCTTCACGTGAATGCGCGCCCTCGGATTCGAATTCTTCAGATCGTGGATGAGCTGGGCCAGATCCTCGATCGAGTAGATGTCGTGGTGCGGTGGCGGGGAGATCAAGCCCACGCCCGGCGTCGCGAAGCGCACCTTGGCGATCCACGGATAGACCTTGTGCCCGGGGAGCTGGCCGCCCTCGCCAGGCTTGGCGCCCTGGGCCATCTTGATCTGGAGGTCGTCGGCATTGACGAGATACTCGCTGGTCACGCCGAAGCGCGCCGAGGCCACCTGCTTGATGGCGCTGCGGCGCGAGTCGCCGTTGGGATCGCGACGATAGCGCACGGCGTCCTCGCCGCCCTCGCCGGTGTTCGACTTGCCGCCGAGGCGATTCATGGCGATGGCGAGCGTCTCGTGGGCTTCCTGGCTGATGGAGCCGTACGACATCGCACCGGTGGCAAAGCGCTTCAGGATGGACGCGACCGATTCGACCTCGTCGAGCGGAATCGGCGTGGCGGCCGGCTGCAGCTCGATCAGGCCGCGCAGCGTCGCCAGGCGCCGCGACTGGTCGTCCACCAGCTTCGTGTACTCGCGGTAGACCGTGTACTGGCCGGCGCGAGTGGCGTGCTGGAGCTTGAAGACGGTGTCGGGATTGAACAGGTGGTACTCGCCGTCGCGCCGCCACTGGTACTCACCGCCCCAGTCCAGTTCGGCTTCGCCCACGGGCCGGGTGGGGAAGGCCCGCTCGTGACGGAGCCGCACCTCCTCGGCGATCACGTCGATGCCGATGCCGCTCACGCGGGACGCGGTGCCGGTGAAGTAGGTGTCGACGACGTCGCGGTGGAGGCCGATGGCCTCGAAGATCTGGGCGCCGCAATAGCTCTGCAGCGTCGAGATCCCCATCTTGGCCATGACCTTGAGGATCCCCTTGTTGAGCGCCTTGATGTAGTTCTTGACCGCCTTGTCGTGATCGACGCCGACCAGGATGCCCTGGGCGATCATGTCGTCGAGCGTCTCGAAGGCCACCCACGGATTGACGGCACCCGCGCCATAGCCGATCAGCAGGGCCATGTGGTGGACCTCGCGCGCGTCGCCCGTCTCGATGACGAGGCCGCAGCGCGTGCGTTCGCCGCCTCGCACGAGATGGTGATGCACGGCCGCGGTGGCGAGCAGGCTCGGGATGGCGGCCCGCTCGCGGGTGACGCCGCGGTCGGACAGGATGATGACGTTGTGACCGGCCGCGATCGCCTCGCTGGCCCGGTGCTGCAGGTCCTCGATCGCGCGCTCGAGCCCGGGCGCGCCGTCCGCGATCTCGAACAGCATCGGGAGCGTGGTGGACTTGAACCAGGGATGGGCCACGTGGCGGAGCTTGGCGACGTCCTCGTTCGAGAGCACGGGATCGTTGAGATTGATCTGGCGACACGACTCGGGTTCGGGCGCGAGGAGATTCCGCTCGGGCCCCACCGTCGATTCCATGGACGTCACCAGCTCTTCACGGATCTGATCGAGCGGTGGATTGGTGACCTGCGCGAAGAGTTGCTTGAAATAGTCGTAGAGCGGCCGCGGCTTGTCCGAGAGCACGGCCAGCGCGGTATCGGTGCCCATGGAGCCGAGGGGCTCCTCGCCGTTCTTGGCCATCGGCGCGAGCAGCAGGCGCACGTCTTCGTGCGTGTAGCCGAAGGCGATCTGGCGCGTGAGGACGCTCTCGTGATCGGCCTCGGCGACCGGCTGGGCCGGGAGATCCTCGAGGCGGACGAGGTTCTCACGCAGCCACGCCCCGTACGGTTTCTCGGCGGCGAGCTGGGCCTTGATCTCCTCGTCGGCGATGATCCGGCCCTGCGCGGTGTCCACCAGAAAGATCCGGCCGGGGTGCAGTCGTCCCTTGGTGAGGACGTTCTCCGGCGCGATGTCGAGCACGCCGACTTCCGAGGCCATGATGACGAGGTCGTCCCTGGTCACGTAGTAGCGCGAGGGGCGAAGGCCGTTGCGGTCGAGCACGGCGCCGATCACCGTGCCGTCGGTGAAGGCGATGGACGCCGGGCCGTCCCACGGCTCCATGAGCGAGGCGTGGTACTCGTAGAACGCCCGCCGCTCCGGGCTCATCGACTCGTGGTTCTGCCAGGGCTCGGGAATCATCATGAGGATCGCGTGCGGCAGAGAGCGCCCGCTCATGACCAGGAACTCGAGCACGTTGTCGAAGGTCGCCGAATCCGAGAGCCCCTCGCGGGTCACCGGGAACACCTTGGCCAGGTCCTCGCCGAGGACGTCGGACCGGCAGAGCGCTTCCCGCGCGCGCATCCAGTTGATGTTGCCGCGCAGCGTGTTGATCTCGCCGTTGTGGGCCACGAAGCGATACGGGTGGGCCAGCGGCCACGACGGGAAGGTGTTGGTGCTGAACCGCTGGTGGACGAGGGCCAGCGCCGACTCGACGTCGGGGTCGGTGAGATCGGGGAACATGCCCTCGATCTGGTCGGCCGAGAGCATGCCCTTGTAGATGAGCGTGTTCGAGGAGAGGCTCGGCACGTACACGAGCTTCTTCTCGGTGAAGTCCATCGCGTCGACCGCGTTCTCGATGCGCTTGCGGATGACGTAGAGCTTGCGCTCGAAGTGGGCGTGGTCTCGCACACCGGGGCCGCGCCCGATGAACATCTGCCTCATGACCGGCTCCACCGAGCGCGCGGTGGCACCCAGGTGGCGATCGTCGGTGGGCAGGTCGCGCCAGCCCAGGAAGCGCTGGCCTTCCTCGACCACGAGGGTCTGGATCAGCGTCTGCACCTTGTCGCGCTGGAGATAGTCGCGGGGCAGGAACGTGAGGCCGGCGCCGTACTCCGTCGCCGCCGGCAGCGTGAGGCCGAGCGGCGCGCACACCTTGCGCAGGAATTTGTCGGGCATCTGCAACAGGATGCCGGCGCCGTCGCCGGTGTTCGGCTCGCACCCGCAGGCGCCCCGGTGCAGGAGGTTGATCAGGACCTTGAGCGCCTGGCGCACGATGGCGTGCGACTTTCGTCCCTTGATGTCGACGACGAAGCCGACGCCGCAGGCGTCGTGCTCGTGGCGGGGATCGTAGAGACCTTGAGCGGGCGGCGGTCCGAGCTGGTGCGGCTCCATCATGGGCACTCCATCACCTTGTGAACGGATGCACGATACTACCGGCCCGACGAGCATAAGTCAGCCCGAAAAAATCATATGATGTGAATTAGAAATGCTAATGATAGACTCACGCCTGTGCACCTCGAGACCCTGCGCCTCTACTGCGACATCGTCCGTCTCCGCTCGTTCTCGCGCGGCGCCGAGCAGAGCTTCGTCTCGCAGTCGGCGGCCAGTCAGGCCGTGCAGCAGCTCGAGCGGGAGCTGGGCGTGGCGCTGGTGGATCGGACGAAGCGGCCGTTCGTGGTCACGCCCGAGGGGCAAACGTTCTACGAGGCCTGCCGCTCGCTGCTCGAGACGTGGGAGAAGGCCAAGGCCGAGGTCGCCTCGGTGAAGGCCCGCGTGGACGGCACGGTGCGGGTCGCCGCGATCTACTCGGTCGGTCTTCACGACATGAGCCACCACTTGCAGCGTTTCATGTCCCTCTATCCGAACGCGCGCGTCCAGCTGGAGTGCCTGCATCCCCACAAGGTCGTGGAGGCGGTCCTCAGGGATGAGGCCGACGTGGGGATTATGTCGTATCCGCCGGCCGACCGCGCGCTCACCGTCGTGCCCCTCCGGGCCGAGCCCATGGCCTTCGTCTGCCACCCGAATCACCGGCTCGCCCGGCGCCGGCTGGTCACGCCGGCCGAGCTGAATGGCGAGCCATTCGTGGCCTTCGACCGCGAGCTGACGATCCGCAAGGCGATCGACCGAGCGCTCCGCCAGCGCGGCGTCAAGGTGAACATCGTGATGGAGTTCGACAACATCGAAACGATCAAGCAGGCGATCATGATCGCGGCCGGGGTCAGCATTCTGCCCCGCCACACCGTGGAGAAGGAAGCCGGAATCCGCACGCTGGCCGTCCTCCCATTCGGAATCTCCGACCTCGTGCGCCCGGTCGGCATCATCCATCGCCGGCAGAAACCGCTGACACCGGCGGTGACCCGTTTCGTCGAGCTTCTGCAGGCTTCGAACGGGGACCCGCCGGCCGCTCGCCCACGCGAGGCCGCCTCGCGCTGATCTCGTTGCCGTGGCCCCGCCACGGGACTACCATTTGCGCCTGAGCCGGCGCTCGGCCGGCTGGAGGTGCCGGATGACGGATTTCGACGACGATCGCTCGCGCGACATCGAGGAGGATCTCCAGGAGATCCGCGGGGCGCTGCTCGGGGACACCATCGCGATCCTCTCGGCTGCGGAGCCGATCTGCCTGCGCCCGACGTCGACGGTGGGCGAAGCGGTGCAGGCGATGCTGGCCAGGCGGCAGGCGGGTGTCCTCATCGTCGATGCGGACGGCCGGCTCACGGGGATCTTCACCGAGCGTGACGTGCTCCGCCGGGTCGTCGGCGTCGGCCGCGACGTGGCGACGACGCCGCTATCCGCGGTGATGACGCCGAGTCCGGAGGCGCTCTCGGCCGGCCAGCGGGTCGCCTACGCGGTGCATTGCATGAGCGTCGCGGGCTATCGCACGGTGCCGCTCGTCGACGCCGACCGCCGTCCGATCGGCGTCGTCACGGTCACCGACGTGATCCGATGGCTGGCAAATCTGTTTCCCGAGGCGGTCCTCAACCTGCCGCCCGGCGATGCGATCAAGCACCCGGAGCGTATCGACGCGGGCTGAGGCGGTGAGGTGGTCTAACCGCGCGACAATCCTTGCTCCTTCGCTCGCAGTCCGATAAGATGACAGGTGATCTGTCCTGACGGCAGGAGCGAGGACAGTCAAACGCAGTCCGGCGCGAATCCCGACGGGGCGACTTGGCGGAAGGGGTATGCGCCGGGAGTTCGACAGAGGAAAGGATACGGATCGATGAGCGAGACGGTGGCTCCCGTCAAGGGCACCGAGAAGCCGCGCAGGGGGCTGGAACGTGCCGTGATCCGCTTCGCCGGGGACTCCGGGGACGGGATGCAGCTCACCGGAGAGCAGTTCACCACCGAATCCGCCTGGGCCGGCAACGACATCGCCACGTTGCCCAACTTCCCGGCCGAAATTCGCGCACCCGCGGGCACCCTCTTCGGCGTCTCCAGCTTCCAGCTCCAGTTCGGCAGCCAGCGCGTGTACACGCCGGGTGATCGTCTCGATTGCCTGGTCGCCATGAATCCCGCCGCCCTCAAGGTGCACCTTCGCGATCTGAAACCGGGCGGCCTGCTCCTCGTGAACACGGCGGCATTCGACAAGCGCAACCTCGACAAGGCCGGCTACGCCCAGAACCCGCTCGACGATCCGGCGCTGGCCGAGCGCTACCGCCTGCACAAGGTCGACATGACCGGGCTCACGCACGAGGCGATCAAGGACCTCGCGCTGAACACCAAGGAGAAGGACCGGACCAAGAACTTCTTCGCGCTCGGCCTCGTGTCGTGGATCTACACACGACCGCTCGAACCGACGCTCGACTGGATCAACAAGAAGTTCGCCAAGAGCATGGACATCGCCGAGGCCAACACGCGCGTCCTCAAGGCGGGCCACGCGTTCGGTGAGACGGCCGAGATCTTCGGCGAGCACTACACGGTCGACGCCGCCGACATGGCTCCGGGCCTCTACCGGGCGATGACGGGCAACCGCGCGCTCGCGTGGGGACTGCTGGCCGCCGCCCAGCGCTCGAAGATTCCCCTCGTCTACGGCGCATATCCGATCACGCCGGCCAGCGGCATCCTCGAAGAGCTGGCCATGCACAAGCGCTTCCGCATCCGCACGATCCAGGCGGAAGACGAGATCGCGGCGGTGACCGCGGCCATCGGCGCGTCCTTCGGCGGTGCCATCGGCGTGACGGGCTCGAGCGGCCCTGGCATCGCGCTCAAGAGCGAAGGCATCGGTCTGGCCGTGACGGCCGAGCTGCCGCTCGTCGTCCTCAACATCCAGCGTGCCGGCCCCTCGACCGGCATGCCGACCAAGACCGAGCAGGCCGACCTGATGCAGGCGCTGTACGGTCGCAACAGTGAATCACCGGTGGCGGTGCTCGCCCCGGCGACGCCGGGCGACTGCTTCTACGTCGCCTACGAGGCCGTGCGCATCGCCGCCAAGTACATGATGCCGGTCATCGTGTTGAGCGATGGCTTCCTGGCCAACGGCTCCGAGCCGTGGTTGATCCCCGACGTCAACACGCTGCCGCCGATCGAGATCCAGTTCCGCACGTCGGCGGATGGGTTCTTCCCGTATCTGCGCGACCCGGCCACGCTGGCGCGACCGTGGGTGCGCCCGGGCACACCCGGGCTCGAGCATCGCATCGGCGGCATCGAGAAGCAGGACGTGACCGGCAACATCTCGTACGATCCCGAGAACCACGACCACATGGTCAAGACACGGGCCGAAAAGGTGCGGCGCGTGGCTCAGGAGATTCCGCCGACCACGATCAACGGGGAGGCCACCGGGGACCTGCTGGTCGTGGGCTGGGGCGGCACGTACGGGGCGATCACCGCCGCGGTGGAGCGGGCTCAGACCGAGGGGCGGTCGGTCGCATCGGTTCATCTCCGTCACCTGAACCCGCTGCCGCCCGATCTGGGCCACATCCTGCGCGAGTACCGCAAGGTGCTCGTGCCCGAGATCAACAGCGGCCAGCTCGTGCGCGTGCTGCGCGCCGAATATCTGGTCGACGCGGTCGGTTTCAACCGCGTCCGTGGTCTGCCGCTGGCGTCGGAAGAAATCTACGAGGCAATCGTCCAACTCATCGGGAGCAAGCCATGAGCGCGAGTGGAGCGGGGGCCGCCGAAGCCCGTCGCTATACCAAGAAGGATTTCGAGTCGGATCAGGACGTCCGCTGGTGCCCGGGATGCGGAGACTACGCCATTCTCTCCGCGGTGCAGAAGAGCATGCCGGATCTCGAGATTCCCAGGGAGAACATCGTGTTCATCTCCGGGATCGGCTGCTCGAGCCGCTTCCCGTACTACATGAACACCTACGGGTTCCACACGATCCACGGGCGTGCGCCCGCCATCGCCACGGGCCTCAAGCTGGCCCGGCCCGACCTCAAGATCTTCGTGGTGACGGGTGACGGCGACGGGTTGTCGATCGGCGGCAACCACCTGCTGCACGTGCTCCGGCGCAACGTGGACGTGACGGTGCTGCTCTTCAACAACCGGATCTACGGCCTCACCAAGGGCCAGTATTCGCCGACGAGCGAGCAGGGAAAGGTGACGAAGTCCACGCCCATGGGGTCGGCCGACCGGCCGATCAATCCGCTCTCCTTCGCGCTGGGCTGCGGGGCGACGTTCGTCGGCCGCACCATCGATCGCGACATCCGGCACATGGAGGAGATGCTCAAGCGCGCCGCCCACCA
The DNA here is from genome assembly GCA_003220615.1 of Candidatus Rokuibacteriota bacterium. Lineage (GTDB taxonomy): Bacteria > Methylomirabilota > Methylomirabilia > Rokubacteriales > CSP1-6 > 40CM-68-15. The sequence continues at coordinate 23,323 of QHTB01000147.1, read as the reverse complement.
CAAGGGCACGGGCTTCCTCGAGATCTTGCAGAACTGCAACGTGTACAACGACCTCGCGTGGAACGTCGTGTACGAGAAGGAGTCGAAGCTCCAGCACGAGCTCAAGCTCGAGCACGGCAAGCCGCTCCTGTTCGGCGCGCCTGACGATCGCAAGGCGGTTGTCATGGACGGCGTCATCCCCAAGGTCGTGAGCGCCAAGAGCGTGCCCGAGAGCGCGCTGTGGATTCACGACGAGGCGAACCTCAACGCGGCGAAGCTGCTGGCCGACCTGTGGACGCCGGAGTTCCCGATCCCGGTCGGGGTGTTGACGGCGCGCCCGGCGCCGGTCTACGAGGACGTCCTCCTCGAGCAGGAGCGTCGTGCGATCTCCGACCGCGGACCTGGCGACATCGCGAAGCTCCTCGTGTCCGGCGACACCTGGAAGATTGAGTAACTCGGAGGGGGACTTCGTCCCCCATCCTCGTCGGAGGGGGCCTCGACGGCCCCCTCCGAACCCTCCCCCATGAGAGTTGCGGCGGCGAAGCCGCCGCGCGAAACAAGAGATAATCCGCTCGGAGATCGATATCAATGCCGCTGACTCCCGCCATCGTCCAAGAGCTCCTGCGAATCCTCGGCGCTGACGGGCTGGTGACGACGCCCGAAGGCCGCATGGTCTACGAGGCAGACATGCACACCTTCTACAAGGGCGCTCCCGACGCCGTGGCCCTGCCGCGAACCACCGCCCAGGTGCAAGCCGTCGTGAAGCTCTGTCGGCGTGAGAGCCTCGCCGTCGTTCCGCGCGGATCGGGAACCGGCCTGATCGGCGGCGCGATGGCCCCAAAGGGCGGCGTGATGGTCTCGGTGAATCGGATGGACGGCGTCCTCGAGGTCGACCTGCCCAATCGCTGCGCGGTGGTTCAGCCGGGGCTGATCAACCTGTGGCTCACGAAGGCCATCGGCGACCGCGGATACTTCTTCGCGCCCGATCCGTCGAGCCAGATGGTGTCGTCCATCGGCGGCAACGTCGCCACCAACGCGGGCGGGCCGCACTGTCTCAAGTACGGCGTCACGACGAATCACGTGCTGGGGCTCGAGATCGTCACCGGCACCGGCAATCTGGTGCGGGTCGGCGGCAAGGTGGTGGATGGACCGGGCTACGACCTGACCGGCGTCGTCGTCGGCAGCGAAGGGACGTTCGGGATCGTCACCGCCATCACCGTCCGCGTCCTCCACACGCCCGAGGCCGTGAAGACCGCGCTGGCGACGTTCGCGTCGATCACCGAGGCGTCCGAAGCGGTGTCGGAGATCATCGCGAGTGGGATCGTGCCGGCGGCGCTGGAGATGCTCGACGCCGCCATCATCAGCGCCATCAACGCCAGCATCGGCAAGATCTACCCGGATGCCGCCGACGCGGTGCTGCTCATCGAGCTCGATGGACCTCGCGCCGAGGTCGAGGCGCAGGCCGAGCGCGTCGCCATCATCTGCCGCCGTCACGGCGCCGTGTCGGTCAGTGTGGCCGCCGACGAGATGGAGCGGGCGCTCCTGTGGAAGGGGCGGAAGGAAGCCGCCGGCGCCGTCGGGCGGCTCACGTCCTCCTATCTCCTCCAGGACGCCGTGGTCCCGCGCTCGAAGCTGCCCCAGATCATGCGCGAGATGAAAGCGATCGCGGCGCGCCATCGGGTGATCATCGCCAACGTGTTTCACGCCGGCGACGGAAACCTCCATCCGCTCATCTGCTACGACGATCGCAGCGCCGAGGATCTCGAGCGCGCCAAGCAGGCCAACGAAGAGCTGCTCGCCGCCTGCATCGCGCTCGGTGGCTCGGTTACCGGTGAGCACGGCGTCGGCCTGGACAAGGCCAAGAACCTGCCGCTCCAGTACGGCGAAGCCGATCTCAACTTCATGTTCCGGCTGCGGCGCGTGTTCGATCCGGCGGGCCTCATGAATCCCGACAAGCTGCTGCCGTCCCACCCCGCCTGCGGCGAAGGATTCCGGCCCAAGCGGCCGGTCCTGCCCGCCGGCGCCTGGATCTGATGGCCGTCTCGGCGGCATCGATGGCCGGGGTCTTCGCCGAGCGTCTCGGCCCCGACCGGCTCATCATCGATCCGGGCGCGCTGTCCACCGCGGCCATCGATGGCCACACGCCGCGCTTCATCGTCCGCCCGGCGTCGATCGATCACGTGGCCGCGGTCCTCGCCATCGCGTGGGACGAGAACCTCGCGGTGGTGCCCCGCGGCGCGGGTACGGCGCTCGGCCTCGGAGCGCCGCCATCACGCGTCGACGTCGTCCTCGATCTGACGGGCCTCGATCACGTCCTCGAGGACAACCCCGACGATCTCACCGTGAGCGTGGAGGCCGGCATGACGGCCGGCGGCCTCGCCGAACGTCTCGCCGGCCGGCGTCAGTGGCTGCCGATGGATCCGCCGGGATGGCGCCGACGGACGCTCGGCGGGATGATCGCGACCAACGCCGCGGGGCCATTGCGCGCGCGTTACGGGGCGCTGCGCGATCTCGTGCTCGGCGTGCGCTTCGTCCAGGCCGACGGTGTCGTGACCTGGGGCGGAGCGCGCGTCGTCAAATCGGTGACCGGCTACGACGTGCCCAAGCTGATGGTCGGCGCGCTGGGGACGCTCGGCGTCCTGTGCGAGCTCACGCTTCGCCTCCAACCCATGCCCGAGGCCGAGCAGACGTGGCTGGCGCCCTTCACGTCGGTCGAGGCGGCCCAGGCGTTCGCTGCGCGCGTCGTGAATTCGCCGCTCCAGCCGATGCGCCTCGAGCTCCTCAACGAAGCCGCGCTGCGCGTGTGCCAGGCCCCGAGCGCGCCCTTCGGCGTGGCGGTCGCCATCGGCAGCGCCCATCCCGCCGTTCGTGAGCAGGGCGAGGCCCTCGCCGTCCTGGCCAGCGGCGAAAAAGTCCGCGTGGCCGCCGTGGGAGAGGATCTATGGACGCGGTACGACGCGGCGCTGACTCCGGCCGAGGACGAGGTGATCCTCCGTATCGGGTCGTTGCCGAGCCGGCTCGCCGATACCGTCGAGGTGATCGAGCGCGCGTTTCCGGCGGCCGAGCGGGCGGTGCTGATCACGGGCTGCGCCTCGCTCGGCTCGCTGCGCGTCGCGATCACCGGGGCCGACGTGGAGACGGTCAAGCAACTCGTCGAGGAGATGCGAGGCCTCACTGCGGACTTTGGTGGCGCCGTCGTCGTCGAGAGCGCGCCGACGAACGTGCGGGCCGCATTCGATCCCTGGGGACCGGTCGAGCCGGCGGCGCTCGGTCTGATGCGCGCGATCAAGCAAGAGTTCGACGCGCGAGGCGTGCTCAACCCGGGCCGATTCGTCGGCGGTCTCTGATGGCGGCGGTCGCTCCGGACATCGACGATCTCAGGCTGTGCGTGCACTGCGGGATCTGCCTGCCCCAGTGTCCGACCTATCGCGTCCTCGGCGAAGAGATGGACTCGCCGCGCGGGCGGCTCTATCTCATGCGGGCGGTCGCCGAAGGCCGCCTCGGTTTCACCGACGCGTTCGCGCGCCACATGGATCTCTGTCTCGGTTGCCGTGCGTGCGAGACGGCGTGCCCGGCCGGCGTCCCCTTCGGCTCGCTCCTGGAAGCCACCCGCTCTCAGCTCGTCGAGCGCGGGCCGAGGCCCCGTACCGCGCTGCTCCGCCGCCTGGTGCACGGGATGTTCCCCGAACCGAGGCGGCTCGGCCTGATGCTGGGGGGCCTGAAGCTCTATCAACGGAGCGGGCTGCGACGCGTGGTGCGCGCGAGCCACGTGCTGGCGCTGGCGCCGCGCCTGGCCGCGATGGAGTCGCTCCTGCCAGACGTGCCGAGCGCTCCGGCGTTGCCCGAGCTGACGCCTGCCCAGGGCCGCCGGCGACTCGGCCGCGCCGGGGTCTTGACGGGCTGCATCCAGCGGCATCTCTATCCCGACGTGAACCGCGACACGGCGCGTCTGCTCAGCCTGGCCGGGTACGACGTCGTCGTGCCGCGCGACCAGGGATGCTGCGGCGCCCTCGAGCTTCACGCCGGATTCCTCGACGACTTTCGCGACCGCGCCCGGAAGCTGATCGCGGCATTTCCGGTGGACCTCGACGTCATCGTCGTCAACGCCGCCGGCTGCGGCTCCGCCATGAAGGAGTACACGCGCTGGATGCCGGGAGAGGCAGACGTGGTGGCCTTTGCCGAAAAGATCAAGGACGTCAGCGAGGCTCTGGTCGACGCCGAGCTTCCCCTGGGGCCAGTCGATCTCACCGTGACGTATCACGACGCCTGCCACCTCGCCCACGGCCAGCGCATCCGCGCCGAGCCGCGCCGGTTGCTCGGGCGAATCCCGGATCTGAAAATCGTGCCGCTGCCCGAGAGCGACCTCTGCTGCGGAAGCGCGGGCGTTTACAATCTGCTCGAGCCCGAGGTGGCGGGCCGCCTGCTCACCATGAAGATCGATCGCATCGCCGAGACCGGTGCGGCGGCGGTAGTGACGGGCAACCCGGGTTGTCTCCTTCAGATCGCCAAGGGCTGTCGAGAGCGTGGGCTCGACCTCGAGGTGCTGCATCCCGTGACGCTGCTGGCCCGCTCGGTGCGGCGAGCGCTGCCGTGATGGTGGCTGTGTGAGCCGAGGCGCGTCGCGCGTGGCGGTGCGAGGTGAGGCAGTCCGACGGCCGAGCCGAGCGCTGAGATGATCGAGAGAGGCGAGAGTGAAATGATCGTGGCGGGGCGAGCCGAGGCGCGTCGCGCGACGAGGCGAGAGTGAAATGATCGGAGATCGCACGTGAAGATCAGGATCAAGGACCGGGCGGAGTTTCGTTCGGACAAGATGGCGAAGGTCGCGCTGGCGACGACGTCGCGCACGCAGCTCGATCTCTATTGTCTCGAGCCGGGCCAGGAGCAGAAGCCGCACGCCCACGCTGACCAGGACAAGATCTATCTCGTCCTCGAGGGCTTCGCACTGGTCGTCGTGGACGGTAAGGAAGAGCGCCTCGAGCCGGGCGAGGCGGTCGTGGCCCGGGCCGGCCAGGAACACGGCCTCCGAAACGCCGGCCCCGGCCGCTTGCTCGCCGCCGTCGTCGTGACTCCGCCACCACCGCACGCTTGATGGCGCGGCCCGTCCGCGCGTCGCTGATGATCACGTGTCTCGGCGACATGTTCTTCCCCGAGGTCGGCGTCCACGGACCGAAGGAAGTGCACGCGATCTTCGTGGACGCGCCGATCCGTGGCTGACCGGTATTTCAACCCGGCCGACGTCGAAGCGCTCATCCCGGAGCTCACCGCGGTGATGGAGAGGATCCGCGACGCTCGCCGCGACGTGATGGCCGTCGAGGAGCGGATGAAGACGGAGCAGCAGCGGATCACGATGGCGGGTGGCGCGGCGTTCGACCGCGACGCCTGGCGCGCCGACCAGGAACGTCGCGAGCGGCTGATCGAGAGGATGCGGACCGGGCTCGAGGCCATCACCCGGCTGGGTGGCGTGACGAAGGATCTCGATCTGGGGCTGGTGGATTTCCCGCACATGCGCGAGGGTCGCGAGGTCAACCTCTGCTGGAAGTTCGGCGAGAAGGCGATCGGCTACTGGCACGGGCTCGACGAGGGATATGCCGGACGCAAGCCGCTCTGAGCGTATGGACGTGCGCGCCGTCTTCTTCGACCTCTTCGACACGCTGGTGCGCTTCGATCGCGACCGGCTGCCCGAGGTGACGATCGCGGGGCGCACCGTGCGCTCGACGGCCGGTCATCTCCACCCGATCCTCCGCGCATGGAGCCCCGACCTCACGCTCGAGACCTTTCACAAGGCGCTGCAGGAAAGCTGGCAGGAGGCCGAGCGCCGGCGTGCGATCGATCACCGCGAGGTGGCGGCGCCCGAGCGCTTCGCCCACCTGTTCCGCTGTCTCGCCCTCGATCCCGATCGATGCCCGCCCGGCCTCCTGCAGGGCCTGCTCGATACGCACCGTCGTGAGCTGTCCAAGGCCGCCGAGTTCCCGGCGCATCACGGGCCGCTCCTCACCGATCTGGCCCGTCGATATCGCCTGGCGCTCGTCTCGAACTTCGACTACACGCCGACCGCCCTCGGCATTTTGCGAGAGGCGGGCGTGGCCGATCTCTTCGATACCATCGTGGTGTCGGACGAGATCGGCTGGCGCAAGCCGGCGCCCGTCATCTTCGAAGAGGCGCTGCGCCGGGTCGGGGTGACGGCGGAACAGACGCTGTTCGTCGGCGACCGGCCTGACATCGACGTGCTCGGAGCTCACCAGGTCGGCATGCGGACGGCGTGGATCAATCCGGACGCGGCCCCGCTGCCGCCTGGAATTCCGAAACCCGACGTGGAGCTGCGCGACCTCGGCGACCTGCGGCCCGTGCTGGGGATCTAGGGCTGTGCATCCGACACCACCGGCAGTACATCTAAGGACGAGGGGGTAGGAATGGCGACGCGCAAGGTGGTCATCATCGGGTCCGGCCCTGCCGGCTACACGGCGGCGATCTACGCTGCTCGGGCCAACCTGGCGCCCCTCATGCTGACCGGTGTTCAGTCCGGTGGCCAGCTCATGCTCACGACGCTCGTCGAGAACTATCCAGGCTTCGTCGACGGCCTCATGGGCCCGGAGCTGATGGAGAACTTCAGGAAGCAGGCAGAGCGCTTCGGGACGGAGATGATTCCCGAGGACGCCACGCGGGTGGACTTCTCGGCGGCGCCGTTCAAGGTGTGGGCCGGCGATGCCCTCTACGAAGGTCACACCGTGATCATCGCCACGGGCGCATCCTCGAAGCTCCTCGGCCTCGAGGCCGAGATGCAGCTCATGGGCCGCGGCGTCTCGACGTGCGCGACGTGCGACGGCTTCTTCTTCAAGGACCAGAAGATCATGGTCGTGGGCGGTGGCGACTCCGCGCTGGAGGAAGCGCTCTACCTCTCGCGGCTCGGCAGCTCGGTGGACCTCGTCCATCGCCGCGATGCGTTGCGCGGCTCCAAGATCATGCAAGACCGCGCGTTCAAGAATCCGAAGATCCAGTTCCTCTGGGACTCGACCGTCGAGGAGATCCTCGATCCTGCCCAGGGCAAGGTCACCGGCGTGAAGCTCCGCAACGTCAAGACGGGCGCGCTCGTCGAGCGCTCGGTCGATGGGCTCTTCGTCGCCATCGGCCATCAGCCGAACACGCAGCTCTTCCGCGGTCAGATCGAGCTGCTGCCCAACGAGTACATCAAGGTGAAGCCCGGCACGACGCAGACGTCGGTCCCGGGTGTCTTCGCCGCCGGCGACGTCCAGGACCACGTGTACCGCCAGGCCGTGACCGCGGCGGGGACGGGGTGCATGGCCGCGCTCGAGGCCGAGCGGTATCTCGAGGCGACGCAGCCGCACTAGCTCGCGAGGTGGGGTGGCGGGTGGCTCAATCTCGACCACGCCACCCAACTTCCCTTGGCGGCCTTCTCCTGGACGCGGCGGGGGCACAGTACCCTGAGACACGGGTCTCGATGAGCCACCCGCCGCCCCACGCCGCGGCTAATGCTTGCGCGCGAGCTTCGTACTGTTTCCGACGCGTCGGGTCTGTTGCGGGTGTCTCGAAGATTGGACATCGACACACGCTCGGCGGCGCGGCAGGATGAGCACGTCATGGGCGGCCACGTTGTCGCGCTCGTCATCATCGTCGGGCTCCCGGCGATGGCGACCGCGCGTGATCACGCACCGTGCCCGCCGACCGTCCATCGCGCCCTTCCACTGAGAGTCGTCGACGGCGATACGTTCAGGCTCCACGGCGAGCGCATCCGCATCCTGGGCATCGACACTCCTGAACGCGGCGAGCCGGGCTCAGGTCGCGCGACCTACCGCCTGCTGGCGCTGCTGAGGTCCGGTAACGTCGTCATCGTGCGCCACGGCAAGGACGTCTACTGTCGGACGCTGGCCGATGTGTACGTCGACGGCTGGAACGTATCGGCGGTGCTGCGAGCCGAGGGTTATGCGAAGCCACTGCGTACGGCACGGCGGCCTCGGCGCCCCGCCGCGACCACACTACCCAACATCCCCCGGAGATACGACCGTTCCGCGGCGGTGGCACGGTACCCTGAGACACGGGTCTCGGCAGAGCGCCATCCCCGAGGCCCGGCGCAACTCCCTTCGGTCAGGTGCCGACGACCAGCGGGGCGCCGAGCTGGCGGAGGAGCGCGATCGTCGAGAGGTACGAGAGCTTGCCGGTCTTGGGATTCTCCGACGGCACGTTCTCCAACTCGACGGAGAGCCGGCCGAATTCACCTTCGATGGTGACCCGGTGCTGGTTGCGGCCGAGGCCCGGCACCGCGTAGATCTTGATCCGTGTCCGCTCCGGTCCGACGCCGGCCAGCGACAGCGCTGCCACGACGTTGACGTTGGCGGGGAACGCGCGACACGCCTCCGTCGCCGGGCCCTCGAAGATCAGCGTCTCCTTCGTGATGGCATCGAGGTCGATCTTCTGCTGAACGATCCACGGGGCGCCGGCCAGTCCACGGGGCGGCTTGCGTGTCTCCATCGTGACCGACGTCACGGCGCCGACGCTGGCGCCCTTGACGCCATCGAGGCCCGCGATGGCGCCCGACGGCACGTAGATGCGACAGCGATTGGCCTCGGCCAGCGCGACCCAGTCGCCACGGCCGAGCAAGCCGCCCGCCGAGAGCACGACGAGATCGCGGCCGCCCTGGAGGACCTTCGGCGCGATCTCCGCGAGATGCGACTGCGTGGAGGCTTCCACGATCAGATCGCACGTCGCGATGAGGTCCTCGAGCGGCAGGAACGGTGGCGCGGACTGGAGCGTGGCCAGGAAGGCTTCGCCCGCCGCGCGGCTCCGCGTCATGGCGCCGCCGAGGCGTAGGCCGGGGATGCCGCCGTCGAGCGCGCGACAGACCGCGCGTCCGATCACGCCGAGCCCGCACACGCCGACGTCGCGGAGTTTCGCCACGGCGGAGCATGTTATCATGCGCGTCAGCGGCGAATGAGACGAGCCGGCGCATTGCGCGAACCGCTCGAGCAGCTCTACCGCGACTTCGACTACGCCGCCCGGGTCGAGCGCGACGCCATCCGATTTCCTCTCCGTTATCCTGATCCGCGCGACCGAGAAATCGTCGCGCTGCTGACCGCGTGTCTGGCCTATGGACGTGTCGATCTCTTCAGCCGGGAGCTCGAGCGCGTGCTCCACGAGATGGGCCCATCGCCGGCGGAGTTCGTCGCCCGCTTCGACCCGGCGCGCGACGGTGAGGCGTTTGCGCGCTTCCGGTATCGCTTCAACCGTCCGCGTGACATCGTCGCGTTCTGTGTGGCCGCTCGCGGCGCCCTGGCGCGCCACGGCACACTCGAGAAGTGCTTCCTCGCCGGCGACTCCGATGCCGCCGGCCCGATCGGTCCCGTCCTGGAGCGCTTCGTGCGTGTCTTCCTCGAGGCGGAGCTCGGCCACGTGTTCCCGCGAGGACGACTGTCTCGCGGCTACCGGCACCTCTTCCCGCTGCCGTCAGCGGGCGGGCCGTGCAAACGCCTGCACCTGTTCCTCCGCTGGATGGTCCGGCGCGAGCCGCCAGATTTCGGGCTCTGGACCTCGGTGTCTCCGGCGCGGCTGCTGATGCCGGTGGACACGCACGTGGAGAACATGAGCCGGGCCATCGGCCTCACGCGCCGGAAATCTCGGAACTGGCGCATGGCGGAGGACATCACGCTCTCGCTCGCGGCCATCGATCCTCAGGATCCCGTGAAGTACGACTTCGCGCTCTGCCACAAACGCATGTCGGGCGACTGCCGTGATAGGCGCGACGCGGTCGTGTGCGCGCCCTGCGGGCTCCGCGTCGTGTGCCGCCACTGGCGAGGCACGCGCCGTGGCTGACGCGCTCCTGGTGGTGGCCGGTCTCGTCGTCGGTGGCGGCCTCGCGTGGACGCTCGCCCGTGGCCACTATCGTGCTCACGCGCTCGGCGAGCGCGAAGCCCTCGCCGGCCGCCAGGCCGCCGCCGAGGCCCTGGGCGACGATCTCCGCAAGCAGCTCACGCAGCGTGAGCTCGAGTTGTCCGACCTACGTCAGAGCCTCGATCTCGAGCGCCAGCTCCGCGCCCAGGCCGACGCGCGGTCCGAGGCGACGCGGGAGAATCTCGAGGAGCAGAAGCGCCTGCTGGCCGATTCGCGCGAGCAGCTCCGCGAGGCTTTTGCCGACCTGAGCGCGCGCGCCCTCGAGACGGCCAAGGCGGACTTCCTCCAGCTCGCCGGACAGAAGGTCGACACCCAGCTCGCCGCGCGTCAGACGACGATGGACGGCCTCGTGTCGTCGCTCCGCCAGGACCTCGAGCGGTACGAACAACACCTGCGCGAGATCGAGACGAAGCGTGAGCACGCCTACGCGAGCCTCAAGCAGCAGGTCGAGCACCTCAGCACCAGCAGCTCGGAGCTTCAGCGAGAGGCCGGGAACCTCGTGACCGCGCTCCGCGGCTCCCAGGTCCGCGGGCGGTGGGGGGAAATCACGCTGCGTCGCGTGGTCGAGCTGGCTGGGTTGACCGAATACTGCGACTACGTCGAGCAGGTGACCACGGACACCGAGACAGGCCGGCTCAGGCCGGACATGGTCGTCCACCTGCCCAACGGTCGCGAGGTGATCGTCGACGCGAAAGCGCCGGCGGACGGTTACCTCGACGCCATGGCCGCCACCACCGAGAGAGACCGGCGCGAGGCGCTGCGTCGCCACGCCCAGCAGGTGCGCCAGCACATGAACGCGCTGGCCGCCAAGGCCTACCAGGAGGAGTTCGCCAAGTCTGCGGACTTCGTCGTCATGTTCATCTCGGGAGAATCGTTCGCGGCCGCCGCGGCGCACGCCGACAGCGGGCTGATCGAGGACGGCATGGCCAAGAAGATCGTGGTGGCCACGCCGACCACGCTCTATGCGCTCCTGCGCGCGACCTATTACGGCTGGCAGCAGCAGCAGCTCGCCGAGAACGCCGAGAAGGTCCGCCGCCTGGGCCAGGAACTCTACGAGCGCGTGCGCGTCATGATCGGACACCTGGAGGACGTGGGCGACAAGCTCGGCAAGGCGACGTCGGCGTACAACAAGGCGGTGGGATCGCTGGAGTCACGCGTGCTGCCGACGGCCCGCCGGTTTCGCGACCTTGGCGTCGGCACGACCGCAGACATCCCGCCGCTCGAGCCCATCGACGAACAGCCGCGGGCACTGGATGCGCCGGAAGTGCCGCGCCAGCTCGACGTCCCCGCCGAGGGGACGTGAGGCGGCTCAGGCCAGCTTCGTCTTCGTCCTCGCGACCGGCGCCTCGCTCCTGAAGGACCGCGAGATCCAGTAGAACGCGGCCGCCGCAATGGCGAGCATGACGATGCCGGCGCCGGTGAATCCGAACACGATCTTGCCGATCCCGAACAGCGTCGCGTAGACGGCCACGATTCCGGCGATCCAGTTCGTCCACGCCAGCGCGCCGCCGGGGATCGGCTCACGCCCGTACCCGAGCCGCTGCGACACGCGCGCCCAGCCCGGGCCGCCCGGCCGTACCCGACGATAGAAGGATTGCAATATTCGATCGGGCTCGGGCGCTGTGGAGAACGTCGTCACCACCCACACGATCGTGCTCCCCGCCACGGTGACCAGCATGACCACCGCGGTGGCGTTCGGATCGTTGGGCCGAAAGCGCGGCACGATGAAGGCGAAGCCGAGCAGGCTGATGACGAAACTCGCGATCATCGCGGAGATCTCGCTCCAGGCGTTGATGCGCCACCAGTACCAGCGCAGGATCAGGACGAGCCCGGTGCCGGCGCCCAGCGCGAGGAGGAGCTCCCACGCCTTCTCGATGGAGGCGAGCTGGGACGTGACCGCGATCGAGGCCAGGAAGAGGAGGACGGTCGCCGCGCGGGACACGGCCACGTAATGACGCTGGTCGCCGTCCGTTTTCAAGAAACGCTTGTAGAAGTCGTTGACCAGGTAGGAGGCTCCCCAGTTGAGGTGGGTCGCCACGGTGCTCATGTAGGCGGCGGCGAAGCCGGCCATCATGAAGCCGCGCCAGGGCGTGGGCAGCAGATCGACGAAGGCCTGGACGTAGCCGGCTTCCCTGTCGGCCAGCGTGGGATAGAGGATGACGGTGCAGAGTCCGGTCACGATCCACGGCCAGGGCCGTAGCGCGTAGTGAGCAATCTGGAAGAAGAGCGTGGCGAGCACGCCGTCGCGCTCCGAGCGCGCGCTGAAGATCCTCTGGGCGACGTAGCCGCCGCCGCCCGGCTCGGCGCCCGGATACCAGGCGGCCCACCACTGGACCGAAAGATATACGGCGAGGGTGAGCAGCGGCATCCAGGCGTACGACGCGATACCCTCGGCGGTCACGCTGACGGGCAACACCGAGAGGGCCGCCTCCTCGCTCCCGAAGTGCTGGACGAGCTTCGTCTTCATCGCGGCGATGCCGCCGACCGCGGCGACCGCATAGACGGCCAGGATGACGACGGCGCTCATCTTGATGACGAACTGCACGAGATCGGTCCACAGCACCGCCCACATTCCGGCCGCCACCGAATAGAGCGCCGTGATCACGAAGCAGATGCCGACGGCGACCACTTCGCCGCTCACGGTCACGCCGGCGATCGTGACGTCCTTCAGGCCGAGCGCGATGGTCAGGATCTTGATCATCGCGCGCGTGACCCAGCCGAGGATGATGAGGTTGATGGGCAAGGCCAGGTACAGCGCGCGGAATCCGCGGAGGAAGGCGGCGGGCCGGCCGCTGTAACGCAGTTCGGCCAGCTCCACGTCGGTCATGACCTCGGCACGGCGCCACAGCCGGGCGAAGAAGAAGACGGTGAGCATCCCGCTCATCACGAAGTTCCACCACAGCCAGTTGCCGGCCACGCCCTTGCTGGCGACGAGACCGGTGACGACCAGGGGGGTGTCAGCCGCGAAGGTGGTCGCGACCATCGCGGTGCCGGCCAGCCACCAGGGGGCCTGGCGTCCGGAGAGGAAGTACTGATCGAGACTCTCGCCGCCCCGGCGGGTGAAGTAGAGCCCGATGCCCGCCGAGAGCAGGAAGTAGGCGGCAACGATCGCCCAGTCGATGCCGGAAATGGTCATGGCGCGCCCCGGCGCGATGATACCGCGTGGTATCATGACCCGCATGACGAACATTCCCATCCAGGTGTACGGCATCAATCTCCTGGTACGGCTCCTGGCTGAGGGTCCTGCAGACGTGCGCGTTCACTGCCCGAAGGGTTCGCCGATCCGGTACGGTGAGGTCGTCGCCCGCGGCGACGGCTTCGACGAGGGCGCGAACGCCTTCCGCGAGATGCCGGGGATCAAAACCGTCGTCGCCTTCGAGGAGAGCGCCGAGGAGGTGGAAGGCCACTACTTCTACGTCGCCGGCGAGGAATATCGCGTCATCCGCCTGGATGCCGTCATCCTTTCGTTTCCCCACGAGTAATCGCGAGGCTCTTGCTCACGTCGACTCTGCCGAGCTGATCGCGCTCACGCGCGATCTGATTCGCATCCCGAGCGTCGTCCGTCCCGGAGATCCCGTCGCCACCGAAGCCGCTGTCGCCGAGTACGTCGAGCGCTGGCTCACCAAGGAAGGCCTCAGTGTCGAAGTTCAACCCGTTGCGGCCGGCCGTCCGAACGTCCTCGGCTGGATCGGCGAGCCCAGTGCGGGGAGGACGCTGCTCCTCGAAGGCCACACCGACGTCGTCACCGAAGGTGATCCCGCCGCGTGGACTCATCCGCCGTTTGCCGCAGACGTTACCGACGGCCGCATCTGGGGACGTGGCGCTGCCGACATGAAGGGCGGGCTTGCCGCGGCGATGATTGCGGCCGCCGCCATCAAGCGCAGTGGCGCCCGTTTTCAAGGGGCCCTCGTCGTGGGCGCGCTGGTGGACGAGGAGGGCGACATGATCGGCGCTCGCCATCTCTGCGGCACGCCGCTCGGCCGGGCGTTGACCGCCGCGGTGATCTGCGAGCCCGAGCAGAACGAGCTGTGCCTCGAGCAGCGCGGTGTGGTCTGGGCACGCGTGACCGTGCGCGGCCGCATGGCCCACGGCGCGATGCCCGAGGCCGGAGCCAATCCCATCGCCGCACTGGGCACCGTGCTGAGCCAGGCGCCGCGGCTCGAGCGACGCCTCCGCCGGCTCTGCCGGCCCAGCCCGTATCTCCGCCCGCCCACGGTGACACCGACCACCGTGCGTTCGCCGCTCGCCGGCGTCGCCCAGGCCAACGTGATCCCGGCGGCGGCCGAGGCGACGCTCGATATCCGGCTGACTTCCGGCCCGGATGAGACGGCGATTGCCGCCGAGATCGATCGCTTCTGCCGCGAGGCCTCCGCGCGAACGGAAGGAGTGACGGTCGACTGGCGGCCCGTGAACGGTTATCGCCTGGCCACGCGGGTCGAGCGCAGCGAGCCGCTGGTCAAGGCCATGGCCGGCGCGGTGAGAGAGGTCACGGGACACGCGCCCCGGTTCGGTGGCGTGCCCGGCTCGACCGACGGCACGATCCTCCGCGCGACGCTCGGCATCCCTATCGTGACGTGCGGGCCCGGAAACCGCCTCATCCCGCATCAGGTCGATGAGTATGTTGAGACGAGCGAACTGGTCGAAGCCGCGCGTATTTACACAGCAACGGCACTCAAGTTCCTCGAGGGCTGATGGAGACGCCGAAGCTCCGCGGGATCGAAGCCTTTCCAATGGCCCAAGGAGGCCAGCGCTTCATCGCGCTGCGCGACCCCGCCGGCTACACGGAATCGATCCTGCTCCTGCCTCAGGCGCTGGTCGATGTGGTCGCCCTCTTCGACGGCGAGCACTCCATCGGCCAGATCCAGGCCGACCTCAGTCGCCGGTACGAGGGCGAAAACGTCACGCGAGCGGACATCGACAAGATCGTCTCCATGCTCGACGAGCACGGATTTCTCGAGTCTCCGAGCTTCGCGAAGCGCCGGGCGAAGGTCGACGGCGCGTTCCTCGGCGCGACGACCCGGCCGGCGTCTCATGCCGGCGGGGCCTATCCCGGGAAAGCTGATGAGCTTCGAGCGTCGATGGACGCCTTCTTCACTCACCAGGAAGGCCCCGGAGTCATCGCGTGGCCGCCGAAGCCCAGCGCCCCGGCGGTCGAGGCGATCATCGCGCCCCACATCGACTTCCATCGCGGTGGGCCCGCATACGCCTGGGCCTATCGCGACCTCGCCGAGAGGTGCGCGGCCGACCTCTTCGTCATCGTGGGGACCTGCCACGTCGGCATGCGCCATCCGTTCGCGCTCACCCGCAAGGACTACGACACGCCGCTCGGGCCCGCCCGCGCTGATCGCGATTTCGTCGAGGCCCTGGCCGCGCGCGCTGCGCAGGACTGCTTCGGCTCCGAGCTGGCGCACCGGAACGAGCACTCGATCGAGTTCCAGGCGGTGTTCCTCCAGTACCTCTACGCCGGACGCAGGGACATCACGGTCGTGCCGGTGCTGGCCAGCTTCGCTCACGAGGCGCTGGCACGCCGGCGCCGTCCCACCGCCGACGCGCGCGTTGCCCGGTTCCTGGCCGCGCTCGGAGAGACCATCGCAACGAGCGGCCGGCGCGTCGCATTGATCGCGGGCGCCGATCTCGCCCACATGGGCCCACGCTTCGGCGATCCGCGCCCGATCGCAAAAGCCGAGCGCGCCCGGATCGAGGCCGAGGATCGGAAGATGCTGGAGACGGTCGAACGGGGCGACGCCGAGGCGTTCTTCGACAGTGTCGCTGCTGACGGGGATCGCCGCCGCATCTGCGGCCTGTCGCCGATCTACGCCGTCCTTCACGCTCTCGACGGCCGGCTTGGCGCGCTGAAGCGATACGGGATGTGGCCGGACCCCGAGGGCATCGTCAGCTACGCGAGCGTGGTGTTCGATGGCAGTGCGAGCTGAGGCGCGCCGCGCGCCGAGGCGAGCGGTGAAATGATCGAAAAGCAGTGCGAGCTGAGGCGCGCCGCGTGTGGCAGTGCGAGGTGAGGCCGTCCGGCGGCCGAGCCGAGCGTTGACATGGTCCCGAGTGGCGAGCGGTGAAATGATCGAACAGCGGTGCGAGCTGAGGGCCCGCCGAGCGTTGCAATGACCGAAAATCTGCCCGAGGGCTGGACGTTGCCCAACCTCCGCATCGATCGGGACGGGGACTGGTACGACGACGACGTGCAGGTCACCCATCCCGGCATTCTGGCCAACCTGCGCGGTAACCTGCGCAAGGATGGGCAGGGCTATTTCCTGCAGACTCGTGTCCGCATTCCGGTCGTCGTCGAGGACGCTCCCTGGGTGGTCACGCGAGTGGAGCCACGGGCCGAACGGTTGCACGTCGTGCTCAACGACGGCAGCGAAGCGGACGTCGAGGCGACAACGGTGAGACTCGGCCGTGGCGACGTGCCGTACTGCCGGATCGAGGGTGATGTCGACGCGCGCTTCAACCGGGCCGCGACCTTTCAGCTCCTGGCGCTCGCCGAGTACGACGAGGCGACCGGGCGCGGGACGCTCCGGCTCGGCGACCGCCGCATCCCGCTCAGGCGCAGCGCATGAATCCATCGAGGCGTGACGCGTGAGTGGCCGCGTGCTCGTCGTCGCGCTCGTGATCATCGGCACGGCGCTCGGGCTCGGCGCCTGGTGGCTCCGCGACGGCGAGAGCCAGGGTGCCGTGACGGTCGACGAGATCGGCGACAAGGTCCAGACGGTGCGTCGCGGTCAACTTCCGTCGTTCGCGACGGGCGGCGACGTGGCCACGCTCTATCGTTTCGCGGCGGATCATCCGGAGAAGCTGACCGGAGCCGTGTGCACGTGCGGGTGCGTGAACGTCGGCCACGTGAACAATCGCTTCTGCTACGTCAAGGCCGAGCGCGGCGACATGCAGACGTTCACGAGCCACGCGGCGACCTGAAGCGTGTGCCTCGACATCACGCGGGACGTGATGCGGAGAACGCAAACCAGCAAGCCGTAGTATCCTCGCGCGCATGCACGCTGCCGCCGCGTTGATCGCCGCGCTCCGCTCGGCCGGCGTGCGCCACCTCTTCGGGAACCCCGGCACCACGGAGCTGCCGTTCCTGGATGCGCTCGACGGCTCGGCGCTCCACTACGTCGTCGGGCTCCAGGAGGCCACGGTCGTGGCCGCCGCCGACGGGTACGCTCAGGCCACGGGTGAGGTCGGCGTCGCCAACGTCCACGTCACGCCCGGCCTGGCCAACGCGCTCTCGATCCTGCACAACGCCGCGCGCTCGCGCAGCCCCGTGCTCCTCACGGCCGGTCAGCAGGACACGCGCCTGCTCGTCCACGAGCCGATCCTGGCCGGCGACCTCGTGAAGATGGCCGAGCCGTTCACCAAGTGGGCGTACGAGATCCGCAGCGCCGACGAGGCGGTCAGCGTGCTGGGGCGCGCGGTCACGATCGCGCTCACGCCTCCGACCGGGCCGGTGTTCCTCTCGCTGCCGATGGATCTCATGACGGACGATACCGACGCACCGGCGCCGCGTACGCAGGGTCCCTCGGCCCAGCGGCCGGGCATTCCGGGAATGGCCGACGTCACGCGAGCGTGCGGCCTGCTCGCGGGCGCGCGGGCGCCGCTCATCATCGCCGGGGACGGTGTCGGACGGGCTCCCGACGGCGTCGCCGCGCTGACGCGGCTGGCCGAAGCGCTCGGCGCGCGAGTCTACGGGGAGCCGATCTATCGGCGCACGAACTTCCCCGGAGACCATTCGCTCTGGCGCGGCGGCCTTTACCCGAGCGTCCCGGCGGTGAGGAAGACGCTCGACGACGCCGACGTCATTCTCATCGTCGGCGCCGACGTTTTCACGTGGTTCCTTCACGGGCCCGGCGCGCCCTTCCGCCCGGGCGTTCCGGTGATCCAGCTCGCCGACGATTCGCGACAGATCGGACGAAGCTATCCGGTCGATCTGGCGTTCGCGGCCGCGATCACTCCGACGCTCCGGCTCATCGCCGACGAGCTGGCCGAGCGGTTGTCGGACGCCCAGCGTGCCGCCGCGGCCGACCGCCGCGCCCAACTCGAGCGCGTGCGCGTCGACTTCGTGGCGCGAACGCGCGCGGCCGCGGAGGCCGAGGCGGAGCGCGCGCCCATCTCGCCCGCGCATCTCATGCACACGCTGGCGGGCCTGCTGCCCGACGATGTCGTCATCGTGGACGAGTCGGCGTCGTCGCTGCCTCACGTCCTCCGCCATCTGCCGTTCAGGCGGCCAGGCTCGTTCTACGGCTCGAAGACGGGGACGCTCGGCTGGGCGATGGGCGCGGCGATCGGCGTGCAGCTCGCCGATCCGCGGCGCAAGGTCGTCGTGACGATCGGCGACGGATCGGTGATGTACGCGCCGCAGGCCCTGTGGACGGCCGCTCACGAGGGCTTGCCGATCACCTACGTCGTGGCGAACAACACGTCCTACGCGATCCTCAAGGCGGGCATGGCAACGCTCGGCCTGGCTGGAGCCAAGACGGGTTTTTACCCGGGCATGGACCTCACCGCGCCCGAGGTGGACTACGTGCGCCTCGCCGAATCGCTGGGCGTCCGGGCCGTACGCGTCGAGAAGCCGGGTGAGCTGAGCGACGCTCTCGCCGATGGCCTCGCCCATCGAGGCCCGAGTCTCGTGGACGTGTCGATCGATCGCACGGTCAGGGGAGGCGTGTGATGACGAAGCTCGCCGGGGGCGACTGGGTGGTCGAAGCGCTGCGCGCCGAGGGCGTCAGCCACGTCTTCGGCATTCCCGGCGTCCACAACCTCGCCATCTACGACGCCCTGCTGCGGCGGCCGGGCATCACGCACATCCTCGCGCGCCACGAACAGGGTGCGGCCTTCATGGCCGATGGGTACGCGCGCTCGTCGGGCCGCCCCGGTGTCGTGGTCGTCACCACCGGCCCCGGCGCAACGAACGCGCTCACGCCGCTGGTCGAGTCGTACGCGGGCTCGATCCCGGTCGTGATCATCATGTCCGACGTCGCGTCACATCTCGTCGGCCGCGACCTCGGCGCGCTCCACGAGGTTCCGAACCAGATCGATTGCTTCCGTCCAGTGTGCCGGATGGCCGAGACGCTGACGTCGGCCGCCGACATTCCGGCGACGATCGCCGGGGCCTTCGATCTCCTCCGCACGGGGCGGCCGGGGCCGATCGCGATCTCGATCCCGAACGATTTCCTGGGGACGAGCGTCGAAGCGGAGACGCGCCGCGGTGATGGCCGCCGGCCGCCGTGCCACGTCGCCGAGATCGCCGACGCCGCGCGGCGTCTCGAGCGCGCCCGGCGTCCACTCATCATCGCGGGCGGCGGTGTGATCGCCTCGGGAGCCGAGCGCGAGCTCCTGGCGCTGGCACGACGGCTCGACGCTCCCGTCCTCACGACCGTCATGGGGCGGGGGAGCGTGCCCGAGGACGATCCCGTCTGGCACGCCGTGCTCCCGAACAAGCGCGCGGCCGAAGGCGTGATCAGCGAGGCCGACGTCGTGTTCGCCGTCGGCTGTCGGTTCGCGGCCCGCTCGACGCAGGGCCTGCTGCTCAACCTGTCCTTCACACCCGATCAGACCCTCATCCACCTCGATCTCGACGCGACCGTGATCGGACGGATGTTCAAACCGCAGCTTGGCATCGTCGGCGATGCGCGCGATGGCCTCGCGCGCCTCGTGGAGACGCTCGGCGTGGGCCGCGCCACGAGCGCGTGGGACCGGGCGCGCCTGGCCGAGCTCAAGACGGCGGCGAGCCCTCGGTATACGCGTGAGGTCGCCGGTCTCATCTCGACGCTGCGCCGCGCGCTGCCGCGCGAGGCGATCGTCGTGAACGATCAGACCGGGATCAATTACTGGATGGAGTGGAGGTACCCCGTTCTGGCGCCGCGCACCTTCCTCTATCCGGTCGGCTCGGCCACGCTCGGGTACGCGGTGCCGGCGGCGATCGGCGCCAAGATCGCGAATCCGGATCGTCCCGTCGTGGCCGTCGTCGGCGACGGCGGCTTCATGTTCTCGGTGAACGAATTGGCGACGGCGGTGAAGTATCGACTGCCGATTCCCTTCATCGTGATGAACGACGACCGCTACGGCGCGATCAAGTGGCTGCAAGAGGAGATCTTCCAGCGCTGGGGCGAGGCCGATCTCGCCAATCCCGATTTCCCGGCCCTGGCCCGCGCGTTCGGCGCGCGGGGTGAGCGCCTGGCCAGCGTGGACGCGTTGCCGGCCGCCCTCGACGCGGCATTCAAGGCCGGCGGCCCGACCCTGTTCGAGCTCAACGTGACGGTCGAGCCGCCCTGGGAGCTCAAGTAAGGCACGGCCCCGTGTCAGGCTGGCCTCGACGCCAGCTCCTCGAAGAACGCAAGCACGCGATTTTCAAGAGAACCGGCCCCGCGGCGGGCTCGGCATCCACCGTGCAATTTTCCTCCTCCTTTTTGTTCTCGGGCCGGTCTGCGATGACGCCGGCACAAGCCAAAGGAGGAGCCATGAGCGGACGGGGATGGCAGGCGATGGTGACGTTGTTGGCTGTAGTGGCGCTTATCCTCTCCGGTTGCGCGTCTCAATCGGGCTCGGCGCAGGCCGGCGTCTCGAGCGAGTCGGCGTACGGCGGCAGTGGTGGGGCCGCCATGGGAATGGGCCCGGATTCCCGGTCGGGGCGTGGGGGCCCCGGGATGGGGCGGGGCCCGTCCCCGCGTGAGTTCGTTGCGGCGGTCGAGTTGAAGGACATCCACTTTGCGTTCGATCGCGCCGAGATCGGCTCGGAAGCTGCGACGGTGCTCGACACCAATGCGCAGTGGCTCAAGGCGAACCCCAACCATCTGGTCCTGATCGAGGGTCACGCCGACGAGCGTGGCACCAGCGAATACAACCTGGCCCTCGGCGATCGCCGGGCCAAGGCCTCGATGAACTACCTCATCGCCCACGGCGTGCGGGCCAACCGCATCTCGATCATCAGCTACGGCGAGGAGCAGCCGACGTGCCGTGAGCACACCGAGGAGTGCTGGACCCAGAACCGCCGCGCCCACTTCGGCATCAAGGCGCGCTGATCGCAGAGACCCGAGGAGGGGGCCGCAACGGCCCCCTCCTGATCACACCGGAGCGGGTCCCGGCTCGACGTTCAGGTCTCGCGCCACCGCAGGATGGATGATCCGGCCCGCATGGACGTTGAGCCCCGGGCGGAGGTGAGCATCGGCGGCGAGCGCCTGGCGCCATCCCTTGTCGGCCAGGGCGAGCACGAACGGAAGCGTCGCGTTGTTGAGGGCGAGCGTCGAGGTCCTGGCCACCGCGCTCGGCATGTTGGTGACGCAATAGTGGATGATGCCCTCTTCGGAGTAGGACGGCTCGGCCAGCGTCGTGGGCCGGCTGGTGGCGAAGCAGCCCCCCTGGTCGATCGCAATGTCGACGAGGACCGAGCCCGGCCTCATCGCCCGCACCATCTCGCGGCTGACCAGCTTGGGCGCCGAGGCTCCGGGGATCAGCACGGCCCCGATGACGAGATCGGCGGCCACCACCTCGCGCTCGATGTTCTCGACCGTCGCGTACAGCGTGTGGAGCTGGCTGCCGAACTGGAGGTCGAGCTCGTAAAGACGGGGCAGTGACCGGTCGATCACGGTGACGTAGGCCTCCATCCCCATCGCCATCCGCGCCGCGTTCGTTCCGGCGACGCCGCCGCCGAGGATGACGACCTTCGCCGCCGGCACGCCCGGCACGCCCGCGAGCAGGATGCCCTGGCCGCCCTGGCCCTTCTCGAGATAGTGAGCACCCACGTGGACGGCCATGCGCCCGGCAACCTCGCTCATCGGCGCCAGGAGCGGCAGACCGCCGCGCGCGTCGGTGACCGTCTCGTACGCGATGGCCGTCGAGCCCGAGCGCATGAGCCCCTCGGCCTGCGGCCTGTCGGCGGCCAGGTGGAGATACGTGAAGAGCACCTGCCCGGGACGGAGCCGCGCGGTTTCGATCGGCTGCGGCTCCTTGACCTTGACGATCAGCTCCGTCTGGGCGAAGACCTCCTCGGCGTTCTTCGCCACGCGCGCTCCGGCGGCCCGGTACGCGTCGTCGGTGAAGCCGCTGCCGGCGCCGGCGCCCGTCTCGACGAGGACGTCGTGGCCGTGATGGGTCAGCTCACGCGCGCTGCCGGGGACGAGGCCGACTCGATTTTCGAAGGTCTTGATCTCTTTCGGAACGCCCACGCGCACGGTCGCATCCTCCCCGCTCGGGCATATTTTATGTCGCTCGACCCGACTTGACGCGCAAACGCTTTGGCCGGATTCTTCCCGCGGCAGTCAACGCTGAAGCGAGGAGGCAGGCGTGAATCTCGACACCCGGGACGACTGGGGGCTCGCGGGGAAGGTCGCGATCGTGACGGGGGGCGGGGCGGCCGGCGACGGCATCGGCAACGGCCGCGCGTCCGCCATCCTGCTGGCCAAGGCGGGCGCGCGCGTCGTCGTCGTGGACCGGGACCTCGCGCTCGCCGAGCACACCGTGAAGACCATCGCGGGACTTCCCGGCGAGGCCCTCGCCGTCCAGGCGGATCTCACGCGAGCGCGCGATTGTGCGGCCATGGTCGAGGCCGCCCTCGATCGTTTCGGCCGGCTCGACCTCCTCGACAACAACGTGGGGATCGGCAGCCGCGGAACCGTCCTCGACGAGACCGAGGAAAACTGGCGACACGTCATGCAGGTCAACGTCGACACGATGTTCCTGGCCGCCAAGCACGCGATCCCCGCGATGAAGCGCGCCAGCGGCGGGGCCATCGTCAACGTCTCGTCGATCTCCGCGCTGCGCCCGCGCGGGCTGACGGTATATTCGGTGTCGAAGGGCGCGGTCATCGCGTTGACGCGCGCGATGGCGGTGGATCACGGCCCCGATGGCATCCGCGTCAACTGCGTGGCGCCGGGGCCCGTGTACACGCCAATGGTCTATCAGAAGGGCATGAGTGCCGCCGCCCGCGATCAGCGGCGGAAGGCCTCCGTCCTCGGCATCGAAGGGACGGGCTGGGACATCGGTCACGCCGTCCGCTTCCTGCTCTCCGACCTGGCGCGCTACGTGACGGGCCACGTCCTCGTGGTGGACGGCGGGACGACGCTGCGCGGACCCGAGCGTGACTACCGCTAGCGGCCGAACGGCCGCTAGCGGCCCACGCGGCGTGCGTTCTGGCTAGACCTTGCGGACGTTCGCGGCCTGCAGCCCCTTCGGACCCCGGTTGACGTCGAACTCGACCTGATCACCTTCGGCGAGGCTCTTGAAGCCTTGTCCCTGCACGGCGGAATAGTGCACGAACACATCCTCGCCGCCCTCTTGGGTGATGAAGCCGAAGCCCTTCGCGTCGTTGAACCACTTCACTCGTCCGGTTGCCATGATTGAACCTTTCCTCCGGGGCGCTGCCCCGTCGTCGCTTCCGCCGTGATGGCGGAGTATCCGCCGGCCATCGGCGGACAAACAAAAACGCCGCGCGAACTGGATC
>QHTB01000230.1 GCA_003220615.1 Candidatus Rokuibacteriota bacterium | reverse complement strand
GAGCGCACCACCTGGATCCGGACGCCGGCGCGGATGGTGCCGGTCCGCCCGTCCTCGTACGTCACCTGCGCCTCCACGTCCGCGCGGTCGCGATCGCCGTAGAGCGCCTCGATCAGCGGCGCGTACTTGCGCGCGATGTGGCCGCGGCGCACCTTGCGGGTGCGCGTGATCTCCTCGTCGTCGGGATCCAGCTCCTTGTGCAGGATGAGGAACTTGCGGATCTGGGCGCCCCGCAGCACCTCGTCCTCGAGGAGGCTCTGATTCACACGCGCGACCTCGCCCTCGATGAGGTCGTAGACCTCGGGCTTCTGGCTGAGGTCGGTGTAGCTCGTGTAGGCGATGTTGCGGCGCTCGGCCCAGTTGCCCACGGCGCCCAGGTCGATGTTGACGAGGGCGCCCACGAAGGGGCGATCCGCTCCGATGCAGACGGCCTCTTTGACGTACGGCGAGAACTTGAGCTTGTTCTCGAGGTACTTCGGCGCGAACAGCGTGCCGTCGTCCAGCCGTCCCACGTCCTTGGCGCGATCGATGATCTTCAGATGGCCGGACGCGTCGAGGAAACCGGCGTCGCCCGACCGGATCCAGCCGTCGACGAGCGTGGCCTGGGTGGCCTCCGGGTTCTTGAAGTAACCCTGGAAGACGCCGGGCGTGCGGAACATGACCTCGCCCTGCTCGGAGATCTTGATCTCGACCCGGGGCATCGGGGTGCCCACCGTATCCAGGCGCACGTCGCCATCCTTCTGGACGGCGACGAAGACGCTCGCCTCGGTCATGCCGTAGAGCTGCTTGACGTTGATCCCCAGCGCGCGGAAGAAAACGATGATCTCGGAGCCGATGGCCTCCCCCGCCGTGTAGGCGATCCGGATCCTTCGCATGCCGAGGTTGTCCCGGAGCGGCCCGTAGACGAGGAGATGGCCGAGTGGATAGAGCAGGCGCCGCCACGCGGAGAGCGGCCGGTCGGACAGCCGCGCGCGCTCGAGATCCTGGGCCACTTCGAGAAAGAACTTCACCAGGCGCCGCTTGAGCCACGCCGCATCCTCGATACGGATCATCACGTTCGTGAGCATGTTTTCCCAGATGCGGGGCGGCGCGAAGAAGTACGAGGGGCCGATCTCCTTCAGGTCATGCAGGACGGTGGCCGCGCTCTCGGGGCAGTTGATGGTGAACCCGGTGACGATCGCCTGCGCGTACGAGAGCACGTTGTCTCCGACCCAGGCCATGGGCAGGTAGGCGAGCGCCTCGTCGTCGGCGCGCAGCCCCTCGCGCTCGGAAGCCAGGCGCGACGTGACGATGAGGTTGCGATACGAGAGCATGGCGCCCTTGGGCGCGCCGGTCGTGCCGGACGTATAGCAGATGATCGCGGTGTCGTCGGCCGTGCCCTTGGCCAGCTCGTCCTCGAAGTAGGTGGGATGGCCGAGCGCGAACTTCTCACCCCGCTCCTCGAGCTCGGCGAGCGACATCAGGCAGGGCTCGCTGTAGCTCCTCATGCCGCGGGCGTCGTCGTAGACGATCTGTTCCAGACCCGGACACTGGGCCTGCACGTGGAGCAGCTTGTCGACCTGCTCCTGGTCCTCGGCGATCGCGAAGCGGACCTCGGCATGATCGACGATGTACGCCAGCTCCTTCTCGATCGAGTCCTGGTAGAGCGGGACCGGCACCCCTCCGAGAGCCTGGACGGCGAGCACGGCCCAGTAGAGCTCGGGTCGGTTGTCGCCGATGATGGCCGCCTTGTCGCCACGCGCGAAGCCGAGGGAAGCGAGACCCAGCGCGATGCGGCGGCCGCGCTCGTGGTAATCCCGCCACGTGTACGACTGCCAGATCCCGTAGTCTTTCTCGCGGATTGCGACCTTCTCGGGAAAGCGCTGGGCATTCCCGCGGACGAGCTTCGGGAACGTATCCGCTACGCCCCGATCGATGTCGTCCAAGTCGCCTCCGCTGGTGGCCACGTCCGGGTAGGCCGGGACTCGGGTGGAGAAACGGGCCAGAGTCGAGTCTGCGAAGTCTAATGGACAGACCGGGAACGTGTCAAGCAAACCGCCCGGAATGACGGGAACTTACGCCGAGGTCTGACGTCGCTCTGCGTCAGATTCCTACTTCGCCGGCGCCTCGATGAGCGGCAGCGCGAAGTAGACGAGGAACGCGGCGGACGCGACGTAGACCATGAAGTGGACCTGCCCCCCACGGCCGCCCAGCAGCTTGATGGCCGAGTACGTGACGAAACCGGCACCGATCCCGTTGGTGATGGACCACGTGAACGGCATGACTAGCATCGTGACGAAGGCGGGGATCGCTTCTGCATAGTCGTCCCAGGCGATCTCGCGCGCGATCGACATCATCAAGAGACCCACCAGGATCAGGACGGGGGCCGTCGCCTGGGCGGGGATGACACTGGCCAGCGGCGCGAAGAACATCGAGAGCAGGAAGAGCACGCCAACGACGACGGCGGCGAGGCCCGTCCGCGCGCCCTCGGCCACGCCGGCAGCGCTCTCGATGTAGGTCGTGGCGCTGGAGGCGTTGGCCAGGCCGCCGAAGACGGCCCCCAGCGAGTCCACGAGCAGCACACGGTTGGCCCGCGGCAACCGGCCGTCGGAACCGAGGAAGCCGCCCTGCTCGCCCACGGCGATGATGGTGCCCATCGTGTCGAAGAAGTCCGAGAGCATGACCGAGAAGATCGCCAGCAGCGCCGTCACCGTGCCGAGGCGCGTGAAGAAACCGAAGTCGATACGCCCGAACGTGGAGAAGTCGGGCGCCTGCACAAGCGCGTGGGGCAGCTGGGCGGCGCCTGGAGTCGCGAACCCTTTCCAGCCGGCGAGCACGCCGTTGAGGACGATGGCGACCACCGTCGTCACGACGATACCGATCAGGAGCGCGCCCCGGACGCGGCGCGCCAGCAGCACCGCCGTCAGGACGAAGCCGACCAGAAACACGACGATCGGAAGGCCCGTCAGCGTGCCCAGGCCGACCGGCAACGGCCCGGCCGCCGGCTTGACCACGAAGCCCGACGTGAAGAATCCAATGAAGGCGATGAAGAGCCCGATGCCCATGCCGATCGCGCGCTTGAGCCCGATCGGCACCGCCGTCATCATCGCTTCGCGAAAGCGCGTGAGGACCAGGATCGTGATGGCCAGGCCCTCGCACAGCACGACGGTCATCGCCTGAGGCCACGTGAGCCCGCGGCCAGCCACCAGCTCGAAGGCCACGACGGCGTTCAGCCCCATCCCTGGCGCGAGCGCCAACGGGTACTTCGCGAACACGCCCATTGCGATCGAGAGCAGCCCCGCGCTGAGGCACGTCACGGTCAGCGTGGGCGCGAACGGCAGTCCCTTGCCCTCGAGCCCGGGGACGCCGCCGAATCCGAGGATCAGCGGGTTCACGAAGATGATGTAGGCCATCACCATGAACGTCGTGGCGCCGGCGCGGACTTCGGTGGCGGTCGTCGTTCTCTGGGAGGTGCGCGCCTTGCCTGGCGAATGGATCGGCATATGGTTGCGGAAAGATATCACCTACCATCCCTCCCGTGATCGTCTCGCTGCCCGGCCGGCGCTTCCTCGTCCAGGCGATCGTCCTGGCGAGCACGCTTGCAGGATCGGTCGAACGCGGGGTGGCTCAGACGGCCCCGTTCTCGAACACCCTGACCGGGGACTGGGGTGGCGTCCGGTCCGAATTGCTCAGCCGCGGAGTTTTGTTGGAGGCCCTCTACACCGGGGAGGCCGTGGGAAACATCTCAGGCGGAATCCGCACGAAGGCCACGTACCTCGACGACCTCGACCTCAAGCTCACCGTCAACGGACAGCGGCTCATCGGCTGGTCGGGCGCGACCCTGTTCGTCTACGGGCTTTCCACCCACGGCGGTAATCCCGACGACTTCGTCGGAGATGCGCAGGGCGTCTCCAGCATCGCGGCCCCGGCGGGCTGGCGTCTCTTCGAGGCCTGGATCCAGCAGAACGCGTTCGAGGACCGACTGTCCGTACTGTTCGGTCAGTACGATCTCAGCTCGGAGTTCTATACCCTGCAATCGTCGAGTCTTTTTCTCAACTCG
>QHTB01000072.1 GCA_003220615.1 Candidatus Rokuibacteriota bacterium | reverse complement strand
CCGCCGCCAACATGCTCGGCCACTATCCGCTGCTGGCCCAGGGTGAGCACCGCACGGTGGCGTTCTTGCCGCTCAGTCACGTGATGGGCCGCAACGCGACGATCACGCTCCCGCTGCTGGCCGACATCGTGCCCCACTATCCCGAGGACCCCGATACCGTGGCCGAGGCGCTGTTCGAGGTCGCACCGACGTTCCTCTTCACCGTGCCCCGATACCTCCAGAAGATCGCCTCGCACGTGCTGGTTGGGCTGGAATCGTCGTCCACCGTCAAGCGCGCGGCGTATCGCGCGGCCATGCGCGTCGGCCGCGTGTGGATCGAGCGCCACTGGGCGCGGCGACCGAGCGCCGTGGTGACGCTCGGCTATCTCCTGGCGCGCGGCCTCGTGCTGAACCGGCTGCTCGACAAGGTGGGCTTCGCCCGACTGCGTCTCGTGCTCTCGGGCGGCGCGCCGCTGCCGCCGGCCGTCGCCGCGCTCTGGCAGATCTGGGGCGTCAACGTCCTGGAGGTGTACGGCCAGACCGAAGAGGGCGGCGCGATCATCAGCGGGCAGCAAGGCGAGCGCCCGCGGCCGGGCGACGTCGGCGTGGCGGCGCCGAACGTGAGAATCGCGCTGGACGACGACGGTGAGATCGTCGTGAGCGGCCCCCACTTCTTCGCAGGGTACTGGAGCGACGATGCGGCCACGACGGCGACGCTCACGGCGGACGGCCTTCGCACGGGCGACGTCGGCGCGTGGACGGCGGCGGGCACGCTCACGCTCGTCGATCGCAAGCGCGATTTCGTGATCACCGCCGGGGGCAAGAACGTGAGCCCGGCCCAGGTCGAGAACGCGCTCCGGTCGAGCCCGTACGTCGCGGAGGCGACGGTGTTCGGCAACGGCCGGAAGTATCTGGTCGCGCTGCTCGAGCTCGACTACGAGACGGTCGCGGAGTGGGCGCGAGCGCACGGCATCGCCTACACCGGTTACACGTCGCTCGTCACGCATGCCGAGACCGTCGCGCTGATCGAACGCGAAGTGGCGCAGGCCAATGAGCTGCTCGCTCGCGCCGAGCAGGTGAAGGCGTTTCGGGTCCTGCCGCGCGAGCTCGATCCCGAGCAGGAGGGCGAGCCGGTCACGCCGACGCGCAAGGTGAAGCGCCGGCTGCTGGCCGAGCGCTACGGTGCGCTGCTCGACGCCATGTACGGCGATGCCGAGGAGCGGCGAATCGCCGCCGAGCTCTCGTCACTGGACACCACGCTCCGCGCATAGGAGGTCGTCGTATGGTTCGACACCTGGCCCTGACGCTGCTCCTGGTCGCGACGGTCGTCGTCCCGGCGAACGCGGCTGATCCCTACCGGATCGGAATGAGCGTGGCGATCACCGGCCCGGCCGCCGGCATCTATGCGCCGGCCTTCGACGCCTACAAGGTGTACTTCAAGCGCATCAACGACGCCGGCGGCATCGACGGCCATCCCGTCGAGATCATGTTCGAGGACGACCGGGGCGAGCCCTCGCGTGCCGCCGCCAATGCCAAGAAGTTCGCCGAGGGAGTCATCCTCATCGTCAACGCCTCGATCTCGCCGACCTACAAGCCGCTGATGACGGAGGCCGAAGCCGAGAAGATCCCGCTGCTGTTCGGCGGCGGCGTCTGCCCGAAGGAAGCCTTTCCGCCGGCGCACCCGCTGATCTTCTGCTCGACGTCGTTCGGTGCTCAGTGGGACAGTCGGTTTGCCGTCCCGTTCATCAAGGCGCAGGCGGGGGGCAAGGGGAAGGTCGGCTTCGTGGCGCAGAACATCCCCGTCTCGCAGGCCGAGATGGAGTTCGCCGAGAAGCTCGCGCGCGAGCAGGGTCTCGAAACGCTTCCGGTCGTCGTCGTGCCGGGTGGCAGCGCCGACTTCACTCCGTTCGCGGCGAAGCTCAAGGACGGCGGCGCTGACTGGGTGCTTTCCTGGGCGCCGTGGCCCCTCGAGATCGGCGTCTTCGAAGCGCTCGCGCGCATCGGCTGGACGGGCCGCTACGTGACGTACGCGCACCAGCCCGCCCAGGACGATCTCGCGCGCCTGAAGTCGCCGAACCTCTTCGCGTTCGGGGGCAACGCGTTGTTCACCGAGGCGCTGCCCATCCACAAGGAGATCGAGAGCGCGGTGAAGGGGCAGACGAGCCATCCGCCGCATTACCTCGTCGAGGGCTGGGTGTCGGCGATGGTCCTCGAGCAGGCGTTGCGAAAGTGCGGCTGGCCGTGCTCGAAGGACAAGCTCGCGCAGACGCTTGCCACCGTCAGCGTCGACACCAGGGGCTTGCGGGGCGGCGCGATCGAGTGGACCGCCGACAACCACTATCGCCAGCGGGCGTACTACAAGGTCTACCGCTGGGACACGGGCAGTCGCGCCGTCGTGCCGGTCGGAGGCTGGACCAGGCTCGACGTGAAATAACGTGCAGGCCGTGGCCGGCGTCGTCGTTCTGGCCAGCCTCTACGTGCTGCTCGGCGTCGGCTACGTTCTCGTCTACCGCGCCAGCCGCGTGCTGAACCTGGCCCAGGGCGATCTCATGATGGTCGGCGGCTACGCGCTCTTTGCCACCGTGACGACCGTGAGTGCGAGCCCCTTCATCGCCGTGCCGCTGGCGCTCGCGGTCGGCGCTGCCGTCGGCGTGCTCGTGTACGCGCTGCTGATGAGGCCCATGGCCGGCCATCCGGTATTCGCGGCCGTCCTCGTCACCGTGAGCCTCGGCATCCTGCTTCGCGTCGCCGTCGTTCTCGTCTACACCGACCAGACCCGCTATCCGCTGCCGGCCATGGATCTCTCGAATCCTCCCGTGCGCCTGCCCGGTGGCGCCGCCGTGTCGGCGCTCGACGTGGTGACGGTGGCCTCGGCGGCGGCGCTGCTCGGCGGGCTCTTCGCCTTCCTGCGACTCTCACGGCTCGGCATCCGCATGCGCGCCGCCGCCGAGCGGCCACTCCTGGCCGCCCAGCGCGGCATCGACTTCCACGCGCTCTTCGCGCTCTCGTGGGCGCTGGCCTCGTTCGCGGGCGCGCTGGCGGGCGTTCTC
Source organism: Candidatus Rokuibacteriota bacterium (assembly GCA_003220615.1). Lineage (GTDB taxonomy): Bacteria > Methylomirabilota > Methylomirabilia > Rokubacteriales > CSP1-6 > 40CM-68-15. The sequence continues at coordinate 12,818 of QHTB01000072.1, read as the reverse complement.
TACGCGAGCAACGTGCGGCTGGATCCCTCCCTGGGCATCCTCGGGCTCAAGGCGTTCGCCGTGGCGCTCGTCGGCGGCCTGGACAGCCTCGGCGGGCTCGTGGCCGGAGCCCTCATCGTGGCCACCGTCGAAGTGCTGACCATCCGCCACGTCAACCCGCTGCTGTCCGACGTCTCGCCGTTTCTCTGCCTGCTCCTGATGCTCCTCGTCCGCCCCTGGGGCCTCTGGGGCACGCGCGAAGAGCTGGAGCGCGTGTAGAGAGCGTCCGTGGCGTACGGCAGCGGGTACTTCAAGACGACGTACGAGGCCGACATGGCGCTCGTCGACACGCGCCTGCGCCGCCTGGCCCTCGCCGCGCTCATCGCGCTGCTCGCCGTCCTGCCACGTCTGGCGTCGCCCTTCGTCCTCGAGCTCGTCACGCAGACCGCGCTGGCCGCCGTCGGTGCGCTCGCCTTGAACATGTTGACCGGCCTGGCCGGCCAGATCTCGCTGGGCCACGCCGGATTCCTCTGCGCGGGAGCGTTCACCGTCGGCATCCTGACCGAGAGCGTGAAGGCACCGCCGCTGGTTGCTCTACCGGCCGCCGCAATGGTCGGTGCGCTGCTTGGGATCCTCGTTGGTGTCCCCTCGCTGCGGCTCAAAGGGCTCTATCTGGCGCTCGGGACGCTGGCCATGCACTTCGTAGTCCTCTACGTGGCCAGCGAGTACCAGGCGCGCTGGGGCTTCAACACGGGGGTGAGCGTGCCGGCGCCGGTCATTGCGGGGATCCGCGTCCGGACCGGCGTGCAGTGGTACTACGTCCTCGTGGCCTTCGCCATGCTGACCACGTTCCTCAGCGTGAACCTCGGACGCTCCCGGGTCGGCCGGGCCTGGATGGCCATCCACGATCGAGAGATCGCCGCTGCGAGCCTGGGCATCGCCGTCGCCCGCTACAAGCTCCTGGCCTTCGTCGCGTCCTCCGTGCTGACCGCGCTGGCCGGCGCGCTCTGGGCCTACTATCGCTCGTTCGTGTCGGTCGAAGCGTTCTCGTTCGTCGTGACGATCGAGTTCATCGCGATGATCGTGATCGGCGGCATGGGCTCGACGCTGGGGGCGCTCCTCGGCGCCGGTTTCGTGACGCTGCTGCCGTACGGCATCGACGCCGTCGTCGGTGCGCTGGCTCCCGGCGGCGCCGCACCCTACTGGCTCTTCCCGCTCAAGTTCGGCGCGTTCGGGCTGCTCATGGCGCTCTTCCTCGTCTTCGAGCCGCTGGGCCTCGTCGGCATCTGGCGGCGGGCGCGGACCTGGGTCGTGCTGTGGCCACTTCGTTACGCGCCGCTGCGGACCGTGCGATGAGCTTGCTCGACGTGCGAGGCATCGAGGTCGTGTACCACCGCGCCGCCACCGCGGTGCAGGGGATCACGCTCGACGTTCCCGCGGGGCGAATCGTGGCGCTCCTCGGCCCGAACGGCGCCGGCAAGACGACGACGCTGCGAGCCATCTCGGGCTTCCTCGACGCCGACGACGCGCGCGTCACCGACGGCGACGTGATCTTCGACGAGGTCACGGTCACCGGCTGGCTGCCGCACCGGCTCGTTCGCCGGGGCCTCGTGCTCGTGCCCGAGCGCGAGAAGATCTTCGAGACCTTGACGGTGACGGAGAACCTCGAGGCGTGCCGGCGTGGCGGCGACCTCGAGGCCGTCTTCACCCACTTTCCTGCGCTGGCCGGTCGCCGGCGCCAGCTCGCCGGCTATCTCTCGGGCGGCGAGCGCCAGATGCTCGCGCTCGGCAGCGCGCTGCTCTGCCAGCCGCGCCTGCTGCTGGTGGACGAGCTGTCGCTGGGGCTGGCGCCCATCGTGGTACGCGCTCTGATGAAGGCAGTGCGTCGCCTGCGCGACGAGCTGGGCCTGACCATTCTGCTCGTCGAGCAGAACGCCGCCGCCGCGCTGGAGATCGCCGACCATGGCTACGTGATCGAGAACGGTCGCATCGTCCACGAGGGTTCTGCCGCCGCGCTCCTGGCTCACGACGACGTCCGCGAGTTCTACCTGGGCGGAGCCCGCAGCCGCACCGGCCGGACGTACCGCGACGTGAAGCAGTACCGGCGGCGCCGACGGTGGTTCGCGTGAGCGCGGGCGCTGAGCTCACCGTCGAGCGCGTGTCGGTGGCCTTCCGCGGTCTCCAGGCCCTGAACGCCGTGAGCGTGAGCGCGGGCGCCGGCGAGATCACCGCGCTGGTGGGGCCGAACGGCGCCGGCAAGACGACCCTGTTGAACGCGATCGGCGGCTTCTGCGCCATCACCGCAGGCTCGATCCTCCTCGACGGGACGCCGATCCACGGGCTGCCGGCGCACCGGATCGCGGCCCGGGGCGTGGGGCGCGCGTTCCAGTTCGTCGAGCTGTTCCGTCACATGACCGTGCTCGACAACCTGATGCTCGGCCGCCACCTGCACATGCGGGCGGGGCTGCTGGCCGGTGCCGTCTTCTTCGGCCGCTCGCGCCGCGAACAGGCGGTGCATCGCGCCCGCGTCGAGGCCATCATCGAGTTCCTCGAGCTCGAGCGTTACCGCCGCCACCCCGTGGACAGCCTGCCCTTCGGGGTGCAAAAGCTCTGCGGCGTGGCGCGCGCGCTGGCGATGGAGCCGCGACTGCTCTTGCTCGACGAGCCGTCCAGTGGCATGAATCGCGAGGAGAAGGAGGACTTCGCGCGCTTTCTCCTGCGCATCAAGCACGAGTTGGGGACGACCGTGCTGTGGGTGGAGCACGATCTCGAGATGGTCGCGGATCTGGCTGACCGCGTCACCGTGCTGGACTTCGGTCAGGTCATCGCCGAGGGGCCGCCCGCCGCGGCGCTGAGCGCGCCGCAAGTGGTCGAAGCGTATCTGGGGAGGCAACCATGACGACAGCGTTACCGAAGCTGCCGACGTCGGTGGTGGGCAGCCACGGCCTGCCCGGCTGGGTGTGGCTGGCCCGCGAGGCGATGGACCAGGACCGGCTGGGCCAGTCCGACCTGCGCGAGCTGATGGAGGACGCCACGCTGGTCGCGCTCGCCGATCAGGAGCGCGCGGGCGTGGACGTCGTGAGCACCGGTGAGATGATGCGCGTGCGCTTCATCATCGGCTTCTACGACCACATCACGGGCATCAAGACCTTGCCGGCGCCCCGCAAGCTCGGTCAGCCGCTCTGGGACACCAACACGCCGTTCGAGGTCACCGACAAGATCGCGGCGCCGCACGGCCTCGGCATCATCGAAGAGTTCAAGCTCGCGCGCTCGTTGACCGACCGGCCAATCAAGGCCACCGTGCCCGGGCCGTACACGCTGCTGGTGCCGCTCAAGCTCGGCGGCGGGTACCGCGATCGCGACACGCTGCTGGCCGATCTCGTCGCCATCGTGAACGCCGAGTGCAAGGCGCTGGTCGCCGTCGGCGCCGACTTCATCCAGATCGACGAGCCGCATCACGGTATGTACGCCGGCGCGATGCCGGACGTGGCCCGGGGCATCAATCGCGCGATGGACGGCGTGGCCGCCAAGCTCGCGGTCCACGTGTGCTTCGGCAACCTCTACGGCCGGCCGTTCAGCGCCGTGCGTGATTACCGCAACGTCTTCCAAACGGTCAACGACATCCACGCCTCGCAGATCGTGCTGGAGTTCGCCAACCGGGGGATGGAGGACCTCGCCCAGCTCGAGGCGTGGCCACGCGACAAGGAGCTGGGCGCCGGGGTCATCGACGTGAAGGCGTTCCGCTCGGAGACGGGCGCCGACGTGGCCGAGCGCATCCGCAACATCCTGCGCTACGTTCCCGCCGACCGGCTGTGGCTCAATCCCGATTGCGGCTTCTGGGAGACCCCACGCTGGGTGTGTCAGCGGAAGCTGCGCGCGCTGGTGGACGGCGCGCGCAGCGTCCGCAAGGAACTGGGGGACTGAATCGTCGGATCGTGTACCATCGCGGCGCTCGAAAGCGCAATTCCCATAAGGAGGGCTCTCATGAACTCGTGTCGATGGTCCGCGGTAACGATCACTGCCCTGCTCCTAGCATTGCCTCTGTTCACGGCGTTCGCCGCTGAACGTCTCGACTGGGGCGCCCAGCTTCACAGCGGCCCGCAGGCATGTCCGAATGGACGAGTGATCGTGAACGCCGTCCAGAAGGTCGTCAACTCGGTCGACTCGGGAACAACAAGAGCCGTCTGGGCGTTCGATGACTACGTTCGCCAGATCCAGGTCGTCGACACCGGCTCCGGATTCTGTGCGACCGTGAAGTATCAGGGCAGCTTCACCTCCATCGCCGGGGACAGTCCGGGCGCGGGCTACAACACCGGCGGGACCATCGGCGACGGAGTCGTAGGTACGTTCGAGGGCGGTTACATCTCAACGCTGTTCACGGGCCTGCTGAAGACGGATGCCAGGACTAGAGGTAGTGTCGGCACCTTCGATTACCGTTGCGATACGACTGGTAATTGCCCAGACTTCGTCTCATGGCCCACATTATTCTTCGACAACGTGGTGGGCTTCGACATCGGCGCCTGGTGGGGTTGGGTCTATCACGCTGGCCACAACGGCAGCTGGGTGAACGCTGTGACCGGGAACTCCGGCGACATCACTGGAAACTGACACCGCGACTCAGTGGAAGCTGCGCGCGCTGGTGAACGGCGCGCGCAGCGTCCGCAAGGAGCTGGGAGGCTAGCTACTTTCCTTCGAGCGCGGCCAGGGTCGAGTAGTCGGCCGTCGAGCCGTGGCCGCCCGCGAACTTGACCGGCGAGATACCGAGCTTCTTCACGGCGGCGACGACCGCGGCCTGATTCGGATTGAGCGTGGCCCCGAGCGGCGGGCCCGGGCTCCAGAGATCGGTCACGAAGCCGAGCCGCTCGGCCGGCACGTAGCCGATCAGGCTGGCGGCAGCGTGGGGATTCTCGATGACGTATGCCACGACCTCGCGCTGGCCGTCGCTGAAGACGTGCTTGTCGGCGACCTCCGTGATCGGCGCCCGACTGAGATCACGCGCTTGAAGATCAGGGTTGCGCCGGAACGGGGCGGCCAGGACGCTGCGGAAGTGCTCGGCGGCGCCCTTGCCGACGACCAGGGTGGCCCCTTGCGCGATATAGGCGCGAAGGCCGCCCGTGTGGTCCATGTGGTGATGCGTGAGGACGAGGTACTTCACCGGCTTGGCGCCGAACTTCTGGCGGGCCGCGTCGAGCGTCCATTTCGACTGGGCGTCCGTGACCGGTGCGTCGAACACGATCAGGTAATCTTTCATCTCGACGATGAGGCTGTTGTGGGAGCCGCCCACGGCGTGCTGGATGCCGGGGCCGAGCTCGACCAGCCGCAGGCTCGACGTCACACGCGTGTCGAAGCTCGGATTGTCGGAGTCCAGGTAGGTGCCGATGAACTGGCGCCGGATGACCCACTGATAGTGCAGGTTACCGGTCGCTGGCTTCGCGGCGGAGACCTTCACGGCGTCCGGGATCATCAGGCGGTCGGCCGCCACCGGCACGTTGGTCTGCACGTCGGTGATCGTTCGCTCGGCGACCGTGCGGCCGTTGAGCTGATACTGCTGGGTCGTCGCGACCTGCCGCCCGCCCATCGGGCGCCAGTCGGAGAGCACGAGGTCGAAGTTCACGTCGCCCCAGATGTTGTCGTAGTCCATCGTGCGGATGCGCGCGGGCAAATTCGTCTGGGGGTCGAAGGCGATCGTGAACGTCTGGCCGCTCACCGTGTAGTTGACGGCGGGATACGTCGTGCCGCCGCTGGTGATGTCGCCCGCGTCCGAGACGCGGTCGGGGTTACGCAGCATGTCGAGGAACATCATGGGGGACGCGCGGCGCATCTCGCGCTGCACGGTGGCCAGGCGGAGGCCGGACATCGCGTGAGCCGGCGGATTCGATTCCATGCTCTGCTTGGTGCGGGCCGTGGTGTCGATGCCGATCACGTAGCCGGCGTCCGGCGTGACGATCTCGCTGAACGTGTACGTGCGGGGCGCCGGGTACACGTAGTTGCGCACCCAGTCCGTCCGCGAGCCGCGGGCGCCGTAGTCGACGACGGTCTCGAAGGTCGAGTCGTTGGTCAGCCGCATGTCTCCGCCGGGCATCACGGACTGCTCGGGCTCCCACTGGCGGATGGTGCCCTTGACCGCGACGGTCTTGACGCCGGCGAGGGCGCTCTCGCCGCCCAGGGCCTGGACGGCTTTGCTCACGAGGCCGTCACTGCGGGGCGAGGCGGTCGCGCCTGACACCGCGATCAATGACGCGAGGAGTAACAGTGCGCTTCGTCTCATGGATCCTCCATTAGGGCACGCAATTTAGGTCACGGGATGCCGGCGAAGGTACGTGGCGCCTCCGGAGGTGTCAACTGGAGGCGGCTCGCGATTCGGCTGCACCTCTGGGGTGGGCTGCTCACCGGGCCCTTCCTTCTCGTGCTCGGCCTGAGTGGCGCGGCGCTGGTGTTCCGCACCGAGATCGAGAGCCTCGAGTCGGCCACGCCAGCCGTCGCAAGCTCTGGGCCAGGGGCCCCGTCGCTCGATGCGATCGTCGGCATCGCGCGCACGCGTCATCCGACTGCCGAGCCGTACGCACTACGGATCCCGAGCGCGCCGGGCCGGCCGTATCGCGTCGAGCTGCGCGCCGGTCGACAGCACCTCGAGATCGCCGTGGATCCATCGACGCTGCAGATCGTCGGCGGACGCGCGGCCGAGCGCTCGGTGATGGTCGCCGTGCGCTCGCTGCACGCCGGCCTCCACGCTGGCCGGCTCGGCGCAGTCGTCGTCGGGCTCCTGGGACTGTGGCTGGTGGTCGAGAGCCTGACGGGACTCTGGCTCTGCTGGCCATCCGTGCGCCGCCGGCCTCGCGTGGCCGGCGGCGCGCCGATCGAGCGCGTGGGGAGTCGGGGCCTGCATCGGCTCGTGGGCGGCGCGTCGCTGGCGCTCGGAGTCGTCATTACCCTGACCGGCGTCGTGCTCGCGCTCGGCAGCGTCCTTGCACCGGCGGGCGCCAGCCCGTCGCCTGCGCGCACTGTCAGTGGGTTGAGCCGTCTCGACGTGATCGCCGCGCGCGCCGCGGCCTCACTGCCCGGGGCGAAGATCACCGCGCTCATCGCCCGCGATAGCGATGCCGTTCGCGTCGAGACGACGGCCGGCGCCGTCATCGTCGACCGCGAGACAGGCCACGTGGCCCGCGCACCGTCGTCGGAGACGCGACTCGGCGTGTGCGACTGGATCGCGCGTCTCCATTACGGTGACTTCGCCGGCTGGGTCTCGCGCGTCGCATATGCGCTGGTGGGTCTCGGACTGTGCCTTCTCTCGATCACGGGCTATCTGATCACGGCGCAGCGCACCAGCGGCCCGTCGTGAACGACGGTCGATGGCAGCGTCCTTGCTTCCTCTTGTGCTGTTCGAACTCTGAAGGAGGCAACGCCATATGCACAAGCCAATGTCGATGTTCGTCATAGCGCTCACGCTTGCGGTTGCGACGGCGGCGATGGCCCAGACGGCCGACGTGACCGGCCGAGTGATGCGCGTGGACCCGGGTACGCAGGTGATCGTCCTCGACAACAATCAGGCGTTCCGCGTGACGCCGAACACGATGCTGATCGTCAACGGCCAGCCCGTGGCGATCGGCTCACTGCAGCCCGGCCAGTCCGTGGTCATCCGTTCGGGCGAAGCCGTCGCGATGACGCCGTCGACGTCGGCGCCCGTGACCCAGCCGGGAGTCACTCAACCGGGAGTCACCGTCCAGCCGGCGCAGCCCGGCAGCACCGTCGTGGTGACCCAGCAGCCGGCGTCGGTCGGCACTCAGCAAACCCTCTACGGTCGCGTGACCGACGTGGATCGCCGTGAGATCCGGATCAAGAGCGACAACGGCAGCTTCGAGGTGAAAGTGCCACGGGAGCTCGCCGCGCAGGTCCGCAAGGGCGACAACGTCCGCGTCGATCTGACGTTTCAGCGCTGATCGCCCACGCCGGGCGCCGAGAAGACTCGGCGCCCGGCCGCTGGTAGGATAGCGACCATGGCTAACGAACTGCAGGGCCCCGAGCCGACGATGGACCCGACCAACCTCTACCGCGAGGAGATCATCACCGACCGGCGGGTAGGCACGATCCGCTTGCTGACGCCGATCACGACGTCCGGCGCGACCGATCCCAAGCGCAAGGTCCTCTACGTGGGTGAGACGCAGGTGCTCACGGCAGGCGGCATGCTTCCGATCGCGTTCGAGCTCGACGCGACCTCGCTCAACGAGGCGATCGAGAAGTTCGCCGACGGCGTCAAGCGCGCGGTCGAGGAGACGATCCAGGAGATCCAGCAGCTCCGCCGCGAAGCCGCCTCGTCGATCGTGATTCCGGACGTGAAATCGGCGAGCGGGCTCCTCGGCGGGCCTGGTGCGCTGGGCGGACCGGGAGGCCCGGGCGGACCGCCACGAGGCGGAAGGATCCAGCTGCCGTAGCTGACGGGAGTCTCGGCCGCCACACGCGAGAGTCATCTCTCGTGTGACGGCCGATCTCGTTCTTCGCTACGCCGCCTCCCGCCACGAGGGCCGATAGATGTCCTCGCCCCGACAGCTCTGCCATTCGCGCTCGAAGTACTCGGCGTCCTCCTCGGACCGTGGCGTCACGCCAAGAACGATCTTGCCCTCGCGAATCCCGCGGTCGTAGCGGCGCGCTCGCTCTTCGGGAATCCCGGCGCCGATCAGCGCGCCGATGATACCGCCGCCCACCGCGCCTGCCGCGCCGCCGGCCAGCGCTGCCGCGATGGTGCCCATCGCCAGCAGCCCGATCCCAGGTAGCGCGATGACGCCCGCCGCGGCGAGGCCGGCAAGAACGGCGCCGAGCGCGCGTACGAGGCGCTGTTGAGCCGTTGCATCTCTCCTCTGCTGGTTCCTGAGCGGTCAGGAACCTTCAGGCAAGGGAGGTGCCATCAGGCGACGCGATAGCGCGTGATCGCGTTCTCGTCCCACTCGATACCGATGCCGGGGCGCGCCGGAGCCTGGATCATTCCGTCCACCGGCCGCAGCGGCTCGGCGAGGATTGGCGCGGCGACGTCGAGGTATTCGATGTAGTGGCAGGTCGGCGTCATGGCCAGCAGGTGGGCGCTGACCTCGATGAAGAGGTGGCTCGAGCATGGCGTCCCGGCCGCCTGCGCCAGCGCCGCCGCGCGCAACCAGCCGGTCACGCCGCCGATCTGCTGCGGGTCCGGCATCACGAGGTCCGAGGCTCCGAGCGACAGCGCCAGCTCCATCTCGTACACGCCGTTGAAGTTCTCACCGATCTGGATCGGCGTGGTGACCTGCGTCGCGATCTCGGCGGCTCCACGGTAGTCGTCCGCCCGCACCGGTTCCTCGATCCAGCTCACGCCCTCGCCGTCGAGCACGCGCCCGCGGCGGATCGCCTCCGGCGTTGCGAGCGACTGGTTGTAATCGACCATCAGTGCGGCGTCGTCGCCCAGGTGCTTGCGGGCGGCCCGCACCACGGCGAGATCTTCGGCCAGCGTCGGCCAGCCGACCTTCACCTTCAGCGCCTTGAAGCCGGACGCGACGGTCTTGGCCGCGGCGTCGGCCGCCTCGCCGGGCGGGATCATGCCGAGGCTGTTGTAGGCGGGGATCGGGCGCGGCCGGCTGCCCAGCATCTCGGCGAGCGGAACACCGGCGCGCACGGCGAGCGCATCCCACGCCGCCATGTCGACGCCAGCCACCGCGACGCCCTGGAGGCCCCGCGTGCCGAACAGCGTCATGCGCGAGCGCATGGTCTTGTCGAGCTCGACCGGTGCCAGGACGTTGCCCTTGACGATCTCGCCGAGCGCCACCACCAGCTCACGCAGCGGTGCAAGCGTGAAGGCGTGGTACCCGAAGAGGTACGAGCGTCCGACGATGCCCTCGTCGGTGGTCAGGTCGATGAGCAGCAGCGGCGCCTGGGTCACGTGCCCCGATGCGGTCCGGACCGGCGGCTCGAGCGGTGCGACGACGGCGCGAGCTTGCAGGTCACGGATTCGCATCGTGGTCTCCCACGAAGGCCTGCAGCATCCCGTCGGCGCACAGGCGGCGAGCGGTGAGCGCGCGCCGCAGCGCCAGACGTCCGCGCGACTGTTCTTCGTCGGTCACCGCGATCTTCTCGAGGATCGTGACGGCGCGGGCGGCGTGCTCGTCCTCGACCTCCATGTGCACGTGATAGAACTCGAGCGCCGCGCGCGGGACACCATAATGCTTTTCGAGTGCCTCGGCCGTTCGCCCCATGTGGATGGGATTGATCGACTCGGTCGCGAGGTTGCCCCCGCACAGCGCCTCCACGGTTGAGGATCGCTGCAGCAGGAAGAGCTCGTTCTTCTCGATGATCGTCGTGGGCAGATAGTCCGTGGCGAAGAGCGTGTCGCGCGAGATGCCGAGGCCCTCGGCCAGGCGGATGAAGAGATACGCGTGCGCCGTCGTCTTGCCGCCCACCATGTCCTCGCCGCCCTCTTCGACGACGAGCGGGATGAGGGCTCGCTGGCGCTCGAGATCGTCGAAGGTCGGCGAATACCCGCCGACCGAGATGATCTTCCAGGCGGCGTGTCGGAGCGTGTCGAGGAAGAAGCAGCCCTGCTGACGGATCACGTCGCGCAGCTGAGCTGGCGTGAGCCGGCCGTCCCAGAGCATCCGGAACAGCCGGTGGTGCAGCCAGGGATGGGTCTCCTTCGCCTCACGGAGCAAGGCGGCGGCAAATTCGGCGGGCGGTAGCGCCATGGCAACCTCCTGTCGCAGGCCGGGCCATTGTATTCGCCGTCGCCCGGCGACGCTATAATCCAGCCTCGTGCGCTACGTCACACGGCGCAGTTTTCTTCGGATCGGTGCGGCCGCCGCCACCAGCCTCGGCGGGCCGTTCATCGGATGTGCGCGATGGGCGGGCGACGCCCGGGCCGAGCGTCCCATCGAGATGGTCGACCACCTCATCGTCATCTACCAGGAGAACTGGGCGTTCGACAGTCTCTTCGGCACGTTCCCCGGAGCCAACGGTCTCGCCAACGCGCTCCACACCGTCCGCCAGGTCGACAAGGACGGCCAGCTCTACGCCGCGCTTCCCGCGGCCATCGACAACAGCAAGCCTCCCGGGGCGCCTGATCCCCGGATTCCGGCCAACCTCCCGGTGGCGCCGTTCGATCTCGGGCGTTACATCGCGCCGGACCAGCTGACTGGCAACCCCGTGCATCGCTACTACCAGCACATCTTCCAGATCGACGGCGGGAAGATGGACAAGTTCATCGCCTTCGGCAACACCGGCGGTCTGGTGATGAGCCACTACGACGGCACCACGCTGCCGCTCGGCCGGTTCGCTCGGGACTACGCTCTTTGCGACAACTTCTTCCAGGCGGCGTTCGGCGGTTCGTTCCTCAACCACGTCTGGCTCATCGCTGCGGCCACGCCGCGGTGGCCCGAGGCGCCGGCCGTGTTGCGCGCTCAGCTCGAGGGCGAGCGCCTGCTGAGGGACGGCGACGTCACGCCCGACGGTTACATCGTCAACACCGCGTACACGATCAATGCCCCACATCCGCCGACCATCACGGATCGTGGACGGCTCGCGCCCAGCTTCTCGCTGCCGACGATCGGCGACCGGTTGAGCGAACGCGGTGTGTCGTGGCGCTGGTACTCGGGTGGGTGGAACGACGCGCTGGGTGGTCGAGCGCACCGGATCTTCCAGTTCCACCATCAGCCGTTCGCGTATTTTGCCAACTACGCGGACGGCACCGCGGCCAAGGCCGAGCACCTGCGAGACGAGGACGACTTCTGGCGCGACGTGGCGGCGGGGACGCTGCCGGCCGTCTCGTTCGTCAAGCCCAACGGGCCTCTCAACGAGCACCCGGGCTACACCGATCTCTGGAGCGGCCAGCAGCACGCCGACCGGATGATCCGCGCGATCATGGCGAGCCCGGCGTGGCGCCGCACCGCCATCATCGTCAGCTACGATGAGTTCGGCGGGCGCTGGGACCACGTGGCGCCGCCGGTCGTCGATCGCTGGGGACCCGGCTCGCGGGTGCCGGCCGTCGTCATCTCACCGTTCGCACGACGCCGCTTCGTGGACCACACGTTCTACGACACGACGTCGATCTTGAAGTTCATCGAGACGCGCTGGAAGCTGCCACCGCTCAGCTCGCGCGACGCTGCGGCGAACGATCTGACCGCCGCCTTCGACTTCACCCAGACGCCGACGCGCTGACGCGCGGGCGGCGCCGCCGACGCGCTCGCCGCCCGTTGACGCGCTCGCGGCCCGCTAACGCACTCGCCGCCCGTTGACGCGCCCGCCGGCCGGCGGCCGCATCGCGATCCGCCACGCGCTGCTACCATGGGCGCGTGGCCGACGAGATCGAAGGCTTCTTCGAGCGCGGCGTCACCGATGGCTTGCCCGTGGTGCCGCCCACGCGGACACGCGTGGACGCGATGCTGGCGACGACGCGGCGCGACCGCCAGCAGGTGGTCGCCGAGGTGCCGCCGAACATGGGCCGGGCCACCGTCGAGAAGATCGCGGTCAACGCCGTCATGGCAGGCTGCCATCCCGACTACTTCCCCGTGGTGTTTGCCGTCGTCGAGGCCGCGTGCGATCCCGTCTTCAATCTCCACGGCCAGTCGGGAACGACCAACGCGGCCTCACCGCTGATCGTCGTCAGCGGCCCCGTCCGGCAGCGGCTCGGCGTGAACTGCGCGGCGGGTGTGTTCGGCCCCGGCTATCGCGCCAACGCGACGATCGGACGCGCGCTGCGGCTGATCATGATCAACGTGGGTGGCACCCGCGCCAGCCAGATCTCGATGTCGACCATGGGCCATCCCGGCCGCTACACGTATTGCATCGGCGAGTACGAGGAGGCGTCGCCGTGGGAGCCGCTCCACGTCGAG
>QHTB01000218.1 GCA_003220615.1 Candidatus Rokuibacteriota bacterium | reverse complement strand
CCTGCGCGAATTGCGGCCAGCCGCCCGAAGGGCCCACCAATCTCTTCGTCAAGTGCCGCAGCGGCCATCTCATCCACCTGCGCTGGTTGATCGTCGAGAAGCCGGAGCGGCCGCCGCGCTGTCCGCTCTGCCTGCACCGGCGGCGCGAGGACGCCTGACGGGCGCGTGTGCGATTTTGTGCGATTCGACCCCGGCAAACCGCGTGAACTTCAGTGCGCGAGCGTCGGCTGAGTACGTCTGCGTCGTGAACGATAGGTGCGAGAACAGCGAAGCGGAGCGCGCAGTTGAGCGGAAGTAGGCGGAAAAGCAAGAGGGCCGGCTCATCACCGGCCCTCGACTACGAATCCGAAGGCCAGAGGTTCGAATCCTCTAGGGCGCACCACCCCTCTACGGACGAAGCGTTGATGCGCGAAGCGCTGGAGGAAGCGCGTCTCGGCCTGACGGCCGGCGAAGTGCCGGTCGGCGCCGTCGTGGTGATCGACGGTGCTGTGATCGCCCGCGCGCACAATGCACCGATCTCGCTGAGTGACCCGACCGCGCATGCCGAGGTTCTCGCGCTGCGGGAGGCGGCGAGCAAGACGGGAAATTACCGGTTGACGTCGGCCACGCTCTACGCCACGGTCGAGCCGTGCGCGATGTGCAGTGGCGCAGCGCTCCACGCGCGCCTCGCGCGGGTGGTGTTCGGGGCATCCGATCCGAAGGCGGGGGCGATGGGTTCGCTCTATCGCCTCCACGACGATCCCCGGCTCAATCATCGGATGGCGGTGACCGGCGGCGTGCTCGCCGGCGAAAGCGCGAAGCTCTTGAGCGCATTCTTCGAGTCGCGGCGAGCGCCCCACTCTTCAGCGTAACGCTCTTCGAGCCACCTTGAGTCGCCGAGCGGCGGGACGGCCGTGTCGGCGTACCATCTGGACCGCCGGTTGGGCCAAGAACGACCGATGCAGGTCGGCGTCGTCCTTCAGTGACGCAGCGAGCCGATCGAGGACGGCCGCGCTCCTCGTCCAGCAAGCGTCAGCTTTCACCCGGTGGCCACGCACCAGCTCGACACGGGCGGCAGTCGCGCAGACTCTCCACTCCGCCAAGGGAACGTCGTATCCGTCGACCGCGTGGAGCGCCTCGGACAGCTCGCGTTCGGCGGCGGGCAAGTTTCGCTGGGCGAGCGCAGCCTCGGCGAGCGCCTGGCGGCCGAGCGCCAGGTACGTCCGCTCGCCGGAGGTCGCCGCGAGTCGACATAGCTCCTGCATCTGTTCGCGTGCGCGGACGAACTGCTTGCGCGCAAGCCAGTACTGGCCGAGCCCCAGCCGCAGCGGCATCAGGAGAATCGAGCGCATCAGCGTGGACTGCGCGGTCACTTCCTGGAACGCCCGCAGCGCTGCGGCGTGCCTCTTCGAGCCCAGGTGAGCGAATCCCAGGACGATCGAGCCCAGAAGCTGATCCATTTGGATCTCAGCGCCCGGCGACCGCTCTTGCTCGCAGAGCGCCCGAGCGCTCGCGAAATTCCCCACGTGCGTGAGCAACCACGCGGTCTGAAAGCGGAACCCTCGCGCCCAGAGGCGATGCCCGTTTCGCTCAGCCATCTGGAGTCCGTCGCGGAGGACACCGCGTAACTCCTGCCATTCACCGAGGTGCAGCAGTGCCCACGCGCGGTGGAACTGGCACGTCATGTAGTGATACGCGTCGCTCACCTCCAGCGCCAGCCGCAGGCCCTCCTCCGCGGTACGACACGCCGCCCGGTAGTCCGCCTGGTAACTTCGCAGATGAGCGTAGCGGCCGACGTGCAGGCTCAGCAGCCTCCGCTCCCCGGCGCGCCGCACGGCGTCGATGGCGAGGCGACAGGCCTCGGCGTCCTCGTCCCGCCAACCGCACAGCAGGATGCGCTGGCAGCCGACGAACCCGCGAACGTGCGCCCGCAGCGCTTCGTCGGGCAGGCCGGGCGCGAGCACGAGCGCCTGCTCGACGGCCGCCAGGCTCCGGTCTCGATCGATCCACGAGAGCGCGCCGCCGAGCTCCAGCAGCGCCCGCGCTTCCACGTCGGCGCGGCCTTGCTCTCGCGCGTAGCGAGCGAGAGCCTCGAAGCCTTCGACCGTCGCCCTCACGTCGCCCATGGCTCGGCGGACTTGTCCGAGCTGCTCGAGGAGGGCGAGGCGTCCGGCGACGCGTTCGGCTTCGGGAAGCCGTTCGACGAGATCGAGGGCGCGTCCGACGTAGCCGGCCGCCTCGGAGTTCGCGTTCCGCCGGGTCGCGGTGTCGGCCGCCTCCGCCAGGTGGCGCACGGCTCGTCGGTCCGCGCCAGCCTGCTCGAAGTGCGCCGCGAGCTCTGCGGCGATGTCACGCGCCCGGTCGCCGTAGGCCACTTCTTCCCGTTCGGTGCAGCGCGTGCACGAACCGATAGCGCGAGGCCACAGTCCCGTCCGGCCACTCGCCGGCGCCGAGTGAGCGGATGAAGAGGTAACGATGCGCCAGCTCGTCGCAGCTCTCCTCCACCTTGGCGGGCGCCCGTTGGAGGGCCGCGGCCACCGACGCCGCCGAGAACTCCATGCCGGCAACGCTTCCCGCGGCCAAGACTTGCCGCTCATCCTCTCCGAGCTGGCGCACGCGCCGCTCGATCATCTCGCGAAGGTTTTCCGGAACGCCGATCTCGACCTCCTCCAGCACCGCGTGCAGCTTCCACCGTCCGTCGCGGATGACGATGAGCCCGCGCGCGACAAAGTCCTCGACGAGGCTCACCATGAACAGGGGATTGCCCTCGGTTCGCCGGTTGATGACGCGCGTGAGCTCCGCTGGAAACGCGTGGCCCGCGAAGCGCTCCCTCAGGTAGTCGGCGACCTGCGCCTTGCTCAGTGGCTCCAGCGAGAGCTCCTGGGAGCACCCCCGCGTGTGCAGCTCGAGTCTGACGTGCTCGAGGGGGTGCTGGCTCCCAATTACATCGACCGGACGGTAGGTGCCGATCAGGAGCAGCCGCGCGGGCTCCTGCCGCCGAGCGAGCAGCGAGACCAGATCGACCGTCGCCGTGTCACTCCAGTGCAGGTCCTCGAGCACGAGCACCAGAGGCGCCTCCGCGGTCAGCGCTTCGACCGCCTCCGCCATCTCGCGCAGCATCCGCTCGCGCGTGGCCCCCAGGAGCTCTCGCTGCAGAGCGTCCCGGTCCGTGCGGTCGAGGAGCCACGGCATCTGCGCGAGCCAGGTGGGCGCGTGCTTGCGCAGGAGGGTGACCAACCAGTCGCCCCCGCCCTCGCGGCAGAGGCGGCCGAAGGCATCCAGCACGGGCAGATAGGGCTCCGGCGCCCCGTACGTCTCGACACACTGGCCGTGCGCGATCCACACGCGCGGATCGACGGTCACGCGCTCGAGAAAGGTCCCGACGACCCCTGTCTTGCCGATGCCCGGCTCACCGGTCACGAAGACGATCTGGCGTGTCCCGCGCCACGCCGCTTCGATTCCTCTCTGGAGGCGGTCGAGCGCGGGCTCGCGGCCGACGAGGTGGGCCGGGCCACGGTATCGGAAGCCGCCGCCGGTGGGACCGGACCCGACCGGCGATCGCTCGGACGCCCCGTCTCTCTCTGGCCTGGGCTCGGAGTCGGTGACGCCGGCGATGAATCGATATCCGCGGCGGTGAACCGTCGCCACGAAGCGCGGCGCGCCGACTCGATCGCCGCCTTCCGGATCTCGCGCACGCAGACCTTGAGCACGGCATCCCCCACCACCGTCTCCGGCCACACGCTCTCGAGGAGGAAGTCCTTCGTGACGAGTTGCCCGTGGCGCTCGGCGAGACACTGCAGTACGGCAAAGGCCTTCGGCGTCAGGCGAACCGCCTTCGTCCCGCGCCACAGACACGCATCGTCCCGATCGAGCCGAAACGGAGGGAAGCGGAGCTGTCGCGACCGTCTCACTTCCATTAGCACACTCTTACCGAACTCTTACCGCGTGATTATGACCCGCCGATCGCGCCGTGCCTAAGCTGACGGCGCGATGAAGGGACCAGCCGCCAAGAGACTACCACCGGCCGGTGCAACTCGCCGCCCGCTGCCTTCGTCGTCCAGTGCCCGGGGCAAGCGCGGGTGAGCAACGACGTCATCCGCCCGTTCAAACGCCACGAGGGAGGGGGAGAAGCAGGTCCGTATCGGAAATCTCAGTCGAGTCGTTCAACTCTACACGTGTGAAGGAGAGAGGTCATGCAGTTGATGCATAGCTACCGAATGCTGGCTCACACAGGTATCAGGTCCGCCGTACTCCTGGCCCTCGGCCTCCTGCTCGTCGCATGGCCGGGACCGGCGACAGCGAGAGAGGAGGGTCGCGCGAGAGAGGTTGAGGGCGACCGCCATGAGCAGGAGAAACCGGAGAAGCTCGCTTTTGACATGGTCGTCGCGGCCGGGGCACAGCGCTGCCTGCCGAATGCGACCGGGCACGTGTCGATCCGAGCGGCGGGACAGAACCAACGTATGCACGTGAAGGTAGAGGGTCTGCCGCCGCATCGAGTGTTCACGCTCTTCGTGCTGCAGGTCCCAACGGGGCCCTTCGGCCTCTCCTGGTATCAGGGCGACATCGAGACCGATGAGGGGGGGAGGGCAGTAGAGACTTGTTGGGCATCTTCAGCAGCGAGACCTTCGTCATCGCTCAGGCTGTTCGCCCAGCACCTCAGACGCACCCCGGCGTCGATGCGCTGACGAATCCCGACACCGCACCGGTGCACATGTACCATCTTGGGATGTGGTTCAGTGACCCTGGGGATGCCGTGGCGGCAGGATGCTCAAACGGCACGACGCCCTTCGACGGTGATCACGTTGCGGGCATCCAGGTGCTGAACACCAGCAATTTCCCTGACACCGCCGGCCCGCTCGGGCAATTCGAGTGACGCGCGGCGTACGCATCCAGGAAGTGAGGCAGGGGGCGGCACCGGCCGCCCCCGCGACTCGCGACGAGCTCTCACAGTTCTGGCCACTCTCTGCGCAGCCGCCCAGGACGATGACGCTGGTCGTATCGACGGCGTGACGTAGCACGCGCTCCGCGCCACACGTTCGCTTCGCGTCTCGTCGCTGCTGCGGTAGACTTGCGAACGGTCCAAGCGCTGGGCGGCTGGCGAACGTTGAGCATGGTTCAGTGGTACCCGCACCTGTCGCCCGGGACACTTGTAGAAGCCGTCGAGAAAATCGCACCGGCGCCCGCCATGGTCGCCCCGAGCACCGTGAGCGCGGTGGAACTTCGACAAGACTGAGACTCCGCAGTTGGAGGCATTCGGCGCGAACAGTGAGATACGCGATAAACTGCTGACGATACTGGTGCGGAGGGGTGGCCGAGCCCGGTTGAAGGCGTCCGACTCGAAATCGGATAGGGGCCCAGAAGGTCCCTCGGGGGTTCAAATCCTCTCCCCTCCGCCAAATTTTCCGCTCGGACGGCATCGGCGTCAGAGATTGCATGCGGAGGGGTGACCGAGCGGCCGAAGGTGCGGCACTGGAAATGCCGTGCACGGGTAACCCCTGTGCCGCGGGTTCAAATCCCGCCCCCTCCGCCAACTTCGTCTTCGACGTGGCCGTGCTAGACGGGGAGGTAGCGGTGCCCTGTTGCCCGCAATCCGCTCTAGCGGGGTCGAATCCCCTCTCGAGGGCGGGCCGTGTTGAGTGAGCCTCGGCGAGCGGCGTTGAAGGCTGGGCCCCACGCAACGTGAATCGTCGAACCCCGCCAGGCCCGGAAGGGAGCAACGGTAAGGCGACCCTCTCGTGTGCCGTGGGAGTACCTGGCCGGAGCCGTCTCCACGGGGAGATCGCAGGACGGTTCGATCGAAGGAGGGTGCACGGCCACTGTGTATCGGAGCGTGAGACCGGCGTGAACCGAAGGTGGCGAGCGATGGGTACGCGGGGTTCCGCTGTATCGGAGCGTGAGACCGGCGTGAACCGAGGGTGGCGAGTGATGGGTACGCGGGGTTCCGCATCTCGGAGTCGACCCGTGAGGTGTCCCCGATGAGTTATCAGGTGCTCGCACGGAAGTGGCGGCCGCAGACGTTCGAGGCGGTCGTCGGCCAGGACGCGATCACGCGGACGCTGAAGAACGCGCTTGTCTCCGGCCGCATCGCCCACGCCTACCTCTTCGCCGGGCCGCGCGGCATCGGCAAGACGACGACCGCGCGCCTGCTCGCCAAGGCGCTGTTGTGTCCTGAACGGTCGGGCCCCGAGGCGTGCGGCACGTGCACGGTGTGCGTCGAGGCCCAGGCGGGGACGCTCGTGGACATCGTCGAAATCGACGCGGCGTCGAATCGCAAGATCGACGACGTGCGGGCCATCCGGGAGAACGTCAAGTACGCCCCGGCGCGCGGCCGTTACAAGGTCTACATCATCGACGAGGTCCATCAGTTGACGGCCGACTCGTTCGATGCGCTGCTGAAGACGCTCGAGGAGCCGCCGGCGCACGTCATCTTCATCCTGGCCACGACCGACCCACGCGAGTTGCCGCCGACGATTCTCTCTCGCGTGCAGCGCTTCGACTTCCGTCCCATCGCGCCCGACATGCTGGTGAAAAGCCTCGAACGCATCTTGCGGGACGAGAAGATCCCGTTCGAGGCCGCGGTGCTGCCCGTGGTTGTTCGAGCGGCCGAGGGCTCGCTGCGGGACGCCCTGTCGTTGCTGGACACGGCCATCGCGTACGGCGGAGGTCAGCTGGAGGCGGCGACGGTGGCCCAGCTCCTCGGCGCCACCGCGCCCGAGGCCGTGCGCGCGTTCTGTGAGGCGCTCATCGGCCACGACACGCCGGCGGCGCTCGAGGCCGTCGACCACGCAGCGCGCGAAGGCGAGGACCTCGGCGCATTCGTGCGTGACGCGATCGAGCTGCTGCGCCGCGTGCTCGTGCTCAAGGCCGCCCCGAGCGCGCAGCTCGCCGAGCTGACCGCCACCGAAGCCAACGCGTTGCGCAAGCTCGGCGAGACCGCGAGCGTCGACGAGATCCTCTACGTGCTGAAGAGCTTCGTCGATACCGACGCGCTGATGCGTGAGTCGCCGCACCCGCGGGTGGAGCTCGAGATGGCGGCGGTCAAGGCGACCCGCCGGCCGGTCCCGCAGGCGCTGGACGACGTGCTGCGCCGCATCGACGAGGCTCAGGCGCGGCTCGCCCAGGCGCCGGTGACCGGAGCGGCGCCGGTTCAGGAAAACCTGCTCGCGCCGGTCGAGACCCGCCCGAGTTCGCGGCCGGCGGCACCGACCACCACCGCTGCCGTCTCGACCCCGCGGCCAGCGCCGCCTCCGCCCACCAGCGCAGCGTCACACGCCAGCCCACCGCCGCCCGCCGCAACACCCGGGACACCACCAGCGTCAGACCTCGTCACCGTCTGGCAGCGCGTCGTGGATGAGGTCATGGCGAAAAAGCCGATGCTGGGCTCGGTGCTGGCTCAGGCGAGGCCGGTCGAGGTTCGCGACGGCGATCTCGTGATCGCGGTGAGCGGCAATCACTTCCACCGTGAAATGCTCGGCGATCGCGCCAACCGCGATCTCGTGCAGGCGGCGGCGCGCCGTCAGATCGCCAGCGTCGAGCGGGTCGTCGTCGCCGAGGACGATGCGGCAGCCGGCGGAGTGAGGGATCATCCGGCCGTACGGGCGATCGTCGCGGAACTCGAAGGCGAGGTGGTCGCGGTCCGCCGGCGGCCGCCGGAAGGAGAAGGCCAGTGAAAGGCTTCGGCAACTTGATGAGGGAGGCTCAGCGGCTCCAGCAGCAGATGGCGGCCGTCCAGGAGGAGGTCGCCCAGAAGAAGGTGCAGGCCACGGCGGGTGGGGGCATGGTGACGGTCGAGGCCAACGGCAAGCAGGAGATCGTCTCCATCAAGATCGACCCCGAGGTCATCAACAAGGACGACGCTCAGATGCTGGAAGACCTGGTGCTCGCCGCCAGCAACGAGGCGCTTCGGAAGGCGCGCGAGCTGGTCCAGCAGGAGCTCGGAAAGCTCACCGGCGGCTTGAAGATCCCGGGCCTGGGGCTCTAGGCCCCGCACGTTGGCGCACTACCCGGAGCCCGTCGCCCGGCTGATCGAGGCCCTCCAGCGTCTGCCCGGGATCGGGCCCAAGACGGCCCAGCGCCTGACGTTCTTCCTGCTCAAGCGGCCCGTCGAGGAGGTGCGCGAGCTGTCCGAGGCCCTCGTCGCCGTCAAGGACCGCATCGTCTACTGCCAGACGTGCTTCAACGTCACCGATGAGGACCCCTGCCGCATCTGTCGCGATCCTGGACGCGACTCGCGCCTCATCTGCGTCGTGGAGGAGCCGAACGATCTCCTGGCCATGGAACGGACCGGCGAGTTTCGCGGCCGATATCACGTCCTGCTGGGCGCGCTGTCGCCCCTGGACGGTATCGGGCCCGAAGATCTCAAGGTGCGCGAGCTGCTGGCACGCCTGGACACCGGCGCCGACACTGCCGAGGTGATCCTGGCGACCAATCCCAACGTCGAGGGCGAGGCGACCGCGCTGTATCTGGCGAAGCTGCTGCGCCCCCTCGGCGTGAAGGTCACCCGCATCGCGCGAGGCCTGCCCGTCGGGGGCGATCTCGAGTACGCCGATCAGGTCACGCTGTCCAAAGCGTTGGAGGGGCGCCGCGAGATAAGTTAGGATTCATTGAGTATTCGTCGCCGTCACTCCCCGGTAGCTCAGTCGGTAGAGCGGGTGACTGTTAATCACTAGGTCGCAGGTTCGAGTCCTGCCCGGGGAGCCAACACTACGAGGACTTCCGAGACACCCCCACCGGTTCGACAGGCTCATGTGTGATTTCTTGTGTGATTTGCGCGACGGGTTCGGGGCGACGCTCGGTCTTGGCGACCTCGCTGCGGAGGTAGTCCGGGGACAGGTGGGCGTACCGCTGGGTCATCGCCAGCGTGGCGTGGCCGAGGATCTTCTGAAGGGCCTGGAGACTGCCGCCCCGCATGACGAACCACGAGGCGAAGTGGTGGCGGCAGTCGTGGAAGTGGAAGTCGTCAAGCTTCGCCTCGGCGACCGCGTGTTCGAACGAGGTACGGACATCGCCGCGCTTCCACACAGGGCCTTGATGCGGCTCGGGCAGGCTGGCCAGGACGTTGTAGACGGCCTGGCGCATCGGAACCTCGCGACGCTTGCCTGACTTCGTCCCCCTCGCATCAGGGCGCGCCCGGCCCTCCAGGCGGATGACGCCCCGGCTCATGTCGATGTTCTGCTGCCAGTCCAGCCCGTGCAGTTCGCCCTTCCGCAGCCCGCTTTCGAGGGCGATCGTCACCTTCTTCACGAGTTCAGGATTCTTCGACTTGGCGCACGCGGCGAGCAGCCGGGCCTCCTCATCGGGTGCCTGCTCGCCGAGCCAGCGTATCCGGCCCTCGGGCTCCTTCTCCAACTTGATCCTGGGTACCGCCGGCAGCACCTCCCACTCCTCATGGGCGAGGCGGAGCAGGTGCCGCAGCAAGGCCAGCGGGCGGTTGACCGCGGCGGCCGACAACAGGGTGCCGTTGCCCTGAGCATCCTTCCGGCGCACCGACGTTGCGGCCAGCCGCTGCGCCTTGTACTCGCTGATCCTGCTGGCGGTGATGTCAGCGAGCGCGGCGTCCGCGCCGAACATCGACTTGAAGTGCTCCAGGGTGCGGCGGTCCTTCGCCAGTGAACGCTTCCGCGCCTTCGTGGCGAGGTAGCGCTCCGCAGCCTGGGCCAGTGTCAGGCCGGCGGCCTTTACCTTCGGCTCCTGGTCGATCTTCAGCAGGCGCGCCGCCAAGGCGTTCTCGGCGTCCTCCTTGGTCCACTCCGCCTTGAAGCATCGGACCTGGTTTCCGTTCTCGACGGTGACGAACCCCCAGGCTTTGCGCTTGGTGCGCTGGCCTCGGACCCTCCAGGTGCGTTGCCTTATCTTCGCCATCAGCGGGCCTCCTTTCGGTTTGCTCAGGTTTACTACTCTTCAGCGAGACCGTCCTTCGTGTCGACATCGAGGACCGTGCATCCGCTGGCTGCGCCAGTGGCGCAGCCGATGTTGGCGTCGGGGTTCTTCGTCCACCACGAGCGGATTTGATCCGTGTTCTTCGTGGCGTCCTTGACCCCGTTGCTGCCCTTCAGCGGCACCTTCGTGCCCGGCGCAAGCGGAAAGACCGCCCATCCACGCGCGGCGTATCGTAGTGCTGCTTTGAGGAGGGTACTATCCGGCGGCGGCGGTAAAAGTGCTGCAGAGGACATCAGCGGTCAGTTCTCCTTGTCTCATTTGATCGAGAATTGTCCACCAGTGATCGGCAATCAGAACGTCGCTGGTGCTACGCCATGGACTTACGTGGCGCGACGACGCCTTACCTGATCCGACCGCGCTTCCGGGCCAACCAGCGGAACAGGGCGGCCTCCTCAAACCGGATGACGCGACCAATGCGAGTAGTCGGCATGCTCGCGTCTTCGGCCGCCCAGCGCAAGATGGTGCGCTGGTCCACTTGGAGCATGTCCGCCACGTTCTCCGGCGTGAGGTACACGGGCCGCGCCGGCAGGGGCTCCAGCCCGTCAGCCGGCGCAGCCATTGAGGTTCTCCTCGTCGAGGCGACCGTGGCTTTTGTGATAGTTCGCCCGCATGAGGTCTACCCACGCCTGAGCCATCGTGAAGGGCTCACGAAGCCAGATCTGGTGCTCGGCGAGGGCCCTATGGACGCGAATCCAGCCGGTCATCATCGAGCGGTGGTCCTGACCAGCAAGATCTCGATGACCAGGGCGGCCCAGAGCGCGGTCGGAATCCCCCAGAGGCCCATCAGGCGATGCCCACGAGGACAACGCAGGGGCCGAATCGAACGGCGCGTGCACTCCATGCGGCAGACTTCCTACTGGATGGAAAACTCCGCCGCAAGGGAAATCGCAGCGGGGCGGACCGGCGTGAGGCGATTACATCAGGCGGGCGGGGTGAGGCGGGCGGGCAGCGGTCAGGACGGGGGGAAGCTCTGCATCTCTTCGCGTGTCGTGAAGCGCACGAGCGTCACCGGGCGGCCGGTCCTCTGTGGGCGATCCTGCGCGCGAGCGGACGCAGTTGCGTCAGACGCTCCTCGTTCGCGGCGACCATCGGCCACATGACGCCATCCGGGCTCATGAAGCCGCACACGCCTTCTTCGTCAGTCGCCGGATCGAGCGAGATGAACGCATAGACGTGACTGATGCGGAAGCTCATCGCATGCGTGCCTCCGCAGGGTCAGAGGGCTGGGTCGCGCCCGGTCGAGCCCACGCCGTGCCCCTTGCCCTGCATGCCGTGCTGGCGGCGGAGTGCGCGGCGCTGCTGGCCGAGTTCTTTGAAACGAAACGACGATAGCCGAGTGAGATCGCGGAGGGGTGGCCGAGCCCCCCGCGTCAGCGACCATGAACTGAAGTCCTAGCCCCGAGGCGGTCAGGAGACACGGTCTAGGTCTTCACGCCGAATGCGGAGTGCCGGAGATCATCTGCGAATCCACCCGACTCAGGCGGTGGATTCGAAATCGGCTCCGAGCGCGTCACGCTAGATCACTCGCGCTCACTCAGGATCACAGTCCCCGCGTAAATCGCGGGGATTTTGTGTTTCTGCTCTCGCAAGCGGTCTAGTCAGTAGTGATCCCAAGTGAGCACGAGTGAGCCTCCGAACTTGGACGCCTCGGTGGACACCTGAAAACCGGCCAGTTGTGGACGGGGCAAAACCGGCCAGTGAAGTAGCGCCGTCCCAAGCGCGAGTCTTCTACCGCGTTCGATCGTGATCGAGCAAGCCCCTTGTGTCGGTGTCTTCGGCGCCGAGGAGAGGGGATATCGAGA
>QHTB01000146.1 GCA_003220615.1 Candidatus Rokuibacteriota bacterium | reverse complement strand
GCCCGATGCAGCACGGGAGGAGCAAGGAGCTGACGCGAGCGACGGCTCTACGGGAGAGCCGACCATGCACCAGAGAGGCGCAGCCTCACTGCACCTCGCGACGGGCGTCACAATGCTGAAGCTGGCGCGCCATCGATCGTCCCGCTTCGACGGCGCGCCGACAGCGATACCACAGGAGAACGATGGACCTCGCCGTCGCCGCTGTCAAGAACTAAAAATATATTTTATTGCTCTTATATATCAAGAGGTCACTTCGGCTGTGTATGGAGAGACGGAGGCGACAGCGGCCGCGTTGCGAAGCCGCGCGCTTGCTCGTCTGGATCGGCGGCTCCTCCACCCCTTCTATCTGGGCCTTTTCTGAGCTCCGCGCGGGTCACGACTCTCACCCTCGCATGCCACCGCAGAACACGCGCAAGGGGGGCGCCGCGGCGTTCTGGAGGCCCCAGGGCACAGCGCAGGAAAAAGAAAAAGGCGCCTGCTTTCGGCGCCGCCTGTGGCATAACACTTGGCGGTGGACCACGCCGCCGGGCGCTATTGTTCCGAAGGGCGAACGACCTCGGCCCGCTTCGTGTGTCTCGCCGTGCTCGTGGTCGCCTTGCTCGTGCTGCCGACGCTTGGCCAGCGCGTCATTCAAGCGGCGGACGAGGCACGCTTCCCGCTCCTGGCTCGGGACATGCTCGAACGCGGCGTCTGGTTCAACGCACAGGTTCGCGGAAGGGTATTTCACGAGAAGCCTCCGCTCTATCCGTGGGCCATCGCCGTTCTCGCGAAGGTCCAGGGCGGCCTGACCGAAACCACGGCCCAGATCCCGGTTGCCCTCGCCGCCGTGGGTACCGTGTGGTTCACGTGCCTGCTCGGGCGGCAACTCTTCAGCGCCCGCGCTGGGCTGTGGGCGGGGCTGGTGCTCGCGACGAGCATCGGATTCTTTGTCGAAACCCAGGCACTGCTTCCCGACATGCTGGTCGCCTGCTTCATGATGGCGGCCGGGTGGCTCTTCTGGCGAGCGGTGAGCGACCCGAATGCTTCTCGGGCCCTTACCGGCTTCTACGTCGCGCTCGCCTTGGCGGTGTTCGCCAAGGGCCCTCTGGGCGTGTTGCCGCTTCTGGTCGGCGGCACGTGGTTGTGGAGCGAATACGGCCCCGCTGGCGTCGGGCGTCTTTGGGACCGCGTCGGCGTGGCCGCGTTCGTGCTGCTGACCCTGGTCTGGCTCGTGCCGTACGTCGGCTATGGGCCGAGCAGTTTTACGCAGGATGTGCTGTGGGAGGACTGGCTCAAGTGGTACGTCGGCCGGCCGGAGGTGCTGAAGCTGGCGAGTCGTGTTGGTGACGCGGCGCTGAGGTTCCTGCCGTGGACGATCGTGTTGCCGCTGGTAGCGATGCGTGCGGCGCGCGAGCGGCGTCACCCTGGCGTCCGATTCGTCGTGCTGTGGGTGGCAATCGCCCTGTTGGTGGTGTTGTCTTCGAACAACTTCCGGACGCGATACCTTCTGCCTCTCTACCCGGCGCTGGCATTGCTCGTCGCATATTGGGCGGATACGTTCAGGGCGCCCGGCAGCCGAAGCGCACAGGTCGTCGCAGGATTCGCCCTGGTGGTCGGCGCCGTAGGTCTCACCGCGATCTTGAGTCCATCCACGTTCGGAGCCGAAGACCTGGCCTTCCTCGATGGCGCCAGGGGGCAGGTCGCTCCGATTGCCATCGGCCTTCTGGTCATTGTCGCGGCGATCGTCTGGGGCCTCTGGGCGGCTCGAAACGGGCTCCTGGTCTGGGGGGTCGTCGCCGGAGGCGTGATCCTCCTGACGTCCGCCAACTGGCTGCACGTCGAGTGGGCGAATCGCGACGGCGATTTTCGCAAGCTGGCATCGGCGGTCGAACGCCAGGCTCGAGGCACCGAGCTGCGTGTGTTCGGAGGGAGGTTCTACGCGCTCGACTTCTATGTGGCGCGCCCGGTCCTGCAATTGCGTACGCCGGAAGAATTCAACGATTTCGTCCTCGAAGCCCGACATCCTGTTGTCCTCATCGACGCGCCTCGGGGCTGGGTATTTGTCCAGAAAACCGCGCCGAGTGCGGTCCGTGTGCTCGACCGGATAAGGGTACGCGGCCGGGACATGCTCATCGTCGGAATACCACAGGCATCGACGGTTCTCCCTCGTAGGGACAGCCGCGAGGACCACACCACGCGTCTGTAGGGCGAGATCACGGTCCCGCCGTTCCTCGAGGGTGTCGGCGTATAGTGGGCAACCTGGTGGTCAGTCTCACGGTCGTCATCCCGGTGTACAACGAGGAGCAGAATCTCCCGCCACTGTGGACCGAGCTCTGCCCTGTGCTCGAAGGATTGGGCATCGAGTTCGAGATCGTCTTCGTCGACGACGGCAGCCAGGACAGGAGCGCCGAGATCATCCGTCGCCTCCGCGAGCGCGATGCTCGTGTCCGACTCGTCCGATTCAAGGCGAACGCCGGCGAGACGGCGGCCACCGACGCGGGCTTCAAGGCCGCGCGTGGGCGGATGGTCGTGACCATGGATGCCGACCTGCAGAACGACCCTGCCGACATCCCGCGCCTGCTCACCCAGCTCGATCAGTGGGACGCGGTCTGCGGCCAGCGAGTGAACCGTGGGGATGGCGATTCCCTCGTCAGGCGCGTGTCTTCGCGGGTGGCCAACCGCGTTCGTAACTGGGTGAGCGACGAGAGCATCGAAGACAGCGGCTGTACCTTTCGCGCCTTCCGTCGTGAGTGCCTGCGTGGATTGACGCTCTACCGTGGGTTTCACCGGTTCATCCCGACACTGCTCCGGCTGCAAGGCTATCGCGTCATGGAAATGCCGGTCGCCCATCGGCCGCGCCGCTTCGGACGATCCAAGTACGGCATCATGAACCGCGTGTTCGTGGCGCTCGTCGACCTCCTGGTCGTCCGGTGGATGAAGTCACGCCTGCTTCGCTACGAGATTGCCGAGGATCTAGGGGGCGAAGCTCCCGGCGAGTAGTGGCCGCCTGCCCTTGACCGCGCGGTCGGTCGCGCCGTATAGAGAAATGCGATGGTGGTCTCGGGCTGTCATAGGGTTCTCTGGGCTGCCCGTCGTGAGGCCTGCTCCGACCACCTCTGTGCTCGCAACGAGAACGGTTCAGCGCGGTGAGCCGGTAGCCCCGATGTGCGGGATCGCCGGTTTCTTCGTGAACGGACAGGCCGGAGAGGCCCGCGGCACGCTCCAACGGATGACGGACTCGCTCCGCCACCGAGGGCCAGACGACGAGGGGTTCTACGTCGATGCCCAGATCGCGCTCGGGGCTCGGCGGCTGCGCATCATCGATCTCGAGACCGGGCAGCAGCCGGTCGCCAACGAGGACGGCTCGGTCCAGGTCATCCAGAACGGCGAGATCTACAACTTCGCGGCGCTGCGGCAGCGGCTGGAGGAGCATGGGCACCGGTTTCACACGCGTTCGGACACCGAAGTGATCGCGCACGCCTACGAGGTCTTTGGCGACGATTGTGTCGCCCACTTCGACGGTATGTTCGCGCTCGCGATCTGGGACACGTCGGCTCGGCGGCTGGTGCTGGCCCGCGATCGGATGGGCGAGAAGCCGCTCTACTATTACGCCGGGTCCGACGGCTTCGTCTTCGGCTCCGAGCTGCGGGCTCTCCTTGCCCATCCCTCGGTGCCGGCCGTGCTCTCGCTCGAGAGCCTCTCGCGCTATCTCGCCTTCGAGTACGTCCCGGCGCCCTCCTCGATCGTCGCCGGCGTCCAGAAGCTCTTGCCCGGTCAGCTCCTGACCGTGTCGCCCGGAGGCAAGCCGACCGTTCAGCGCTACTGGGATCTCGACTTCCGGCCGGACGGCTCGGTCTCCGAGAGGGAATGGGCGGATCGACTGTATCAGCAGCTCGAGGCATCGGTGAGGCGGCGAATGATCAGCGACGTGCCGCTCGGCATATTCCTGAGCGGCGGAATCGACTCCGGCGCGATCGTCGCGCTCGCGGCGCGTGCGAACGGCCGACGGCCCCTCAAGACGTTCACGATCGGGTTCCCCGACGCAACCTTCGATGAGCGGTCGTCCGCTCGGCTGATCGCGCAGCATTGCGGGGCCGAGCACGAAGAAACCGTGTTCTCGCCCCACGATATGCTCGCCCTCATCGAGGAGGTCGGCGGCCTGCTCGATGAGCCCCTGGTCGACAACTCGTTTCTGCCGACGTACGCGCTGTCACGCTTCGCCCGCCGCTCGGTTGGCGTAGCGCTCAGCGGAGACGGCGGCGACGAGCTGTTCTGCGGGTATCCCACGTTCCTGGCCGACCGCGCAGCGCGCTGGATCGGCCGTCTGCCTCGGTCGGTCCAGGCGCTGGCTGCGTGGTCCGTGAACCGCCTCCGGCCGTCGGCCCGATATGGAAGCCTCGAGTTCCTGCTCAAGCAGTTCTTCCGCGGCGTTCCGCACGCCGCCGAGCTGCGTACCCAGCTCCTCCTCGGCGGGCTTCTGGCGTGGGAGCAGTCCCGGCTCTTTTCGCCGGCAGTCCGAGCGGCGTGCGCGGGCTTCGATCCTCACGAGGACCTGCCGCGCGTGGTCGATGAATCGGGAACGAGCAATCCGATCGACCGGCTGATCTACCAGCACAGCAAGTTTTATCTCGCCGATCAGAACCTCGTGAACGTCGACCGCGCGAGCATGGCATGCGGGCTCGAGGTCCGCGCGCCGTTTCTGGACCACAACCTCGTCGACCTGGCCTGCCGCATCCCGGTCGGCCTCAAGCTCCGCGGTTGGACGACGAAGCACATTCTCAAGCGCGCGCTCCAGGGCGTCTTGCCAGTGTCGATTCTCCTCCGTCGCAAGCAAGGCTTTGGCGTCCCGATCGGGCCCTGGCTGCGTGGCCCGCTGCGCGGGGTGCTGGAGACGCGTCTGGCCGCCGACCGGGTGGCGCGCGTCGGCCTCTTCGATCCCACCGTCGTGAAGAGACTTGTCGCCGAGCACGTGGCCGGCCAGAGGGATCACCGGAAGATTCTGTGGGCGCTCCTGATGCTCGACGCGTGGCGCGAGAGCTACCTGCCGACAGCGCGGTGGACGTGAGCCACGGTGCGCGGCGCTGCACGAAAGCTTGCTGAGCCCGTGGTGAGACCCTCAACTTGCCAAGTCCGTCCGTCGGGCGTAGCTTACGATCCTGTCACGACAACCGCGGGAGCTCGGGGCACCGGGCTGAGAGGGCGGCTGCTGCCGCCGACCGCAAGAACCTGACCTGGTTAATACCAGCGAAGGGAGGCCAACATGCCGGCCAGCCGCAAGATCCATGTCACCGGAACCCGCCCCGACATTCGTGTCGCCATGCGCGAGGTCACGCTGTCGGGCGGCGAGCCACCGATCCGTCTCTACGACACGAGCGGTCCCTACACCGATCCCGACGCCCACACCGACATCAAGATGGGCCTGACGCCCATGCGGCTGCCCTGGATCCTCGGGCGCGCCGATGTGGATGAGCTGTCGGGGCCGTCGTCGCTCTACCGGCGCGATCGCGAGAGCGATCCGGCGCTCGGCGGAGTCCGCTTCGCGAGCGTGCGACGTCCGCTGCGCGCGAAGACTGGCCGGCGGGTCACGCAGATGCACTACGCGCGGCGCGGCGAGGTCACGCCCGAGATGGAGTTCGTCGCGTTGCGTGAAGGCGTCGCGCCCGAGCGGGTCCGCGATGAGATCGCCCGTGGCCGCGCCATCCTTCCCGCGAATGTGAACCACCCCGAGACCGAGCCGATGATCATCGGGCGCAGCTTCCTGGTGAAGATCAACGCCAACATCGGCAACTCGGCCGTGGCCTCGTCGATCGAGGAAGAAGTCGAGAAGATGACGTGGGCGACGCGCTGGGGCGCCGATACCGTGATGGATCTCTCGACGGGCAAGAACATCCACGAGACGCGCGAGTGGATCCTGCGCAACTCCCCGGTGCCGATCGGCACCGTGCCGATCTACCAGGCGCTCGAGAAGGTCGGCGGCAAGGCCGAGGATCTCACCTGGGAGCTCTATCGCGACACGCTGATCGAGCAGGCCGAGCAGGGCGTCGACTACTTCACGATCCACGCCGGCGTGCTCCTGCGCTACATCCCGCTCACCGCGAAGCGTGTGACCGGCATCGTCTCGCGCGGCGGCTCCATCATGGCGAAGTGGTGCCTGTCCCATCACACGGAGAGCTTCCTCTACACCCACTTCCGCGAGATCTGCGAGATCATGGCCGAATATGATGTTGCGTTCTCGCTCGGGGATGGCTTACGTCCTGGTTGTCAAGCGGACGCGAATGATGAAGCTCAATTCGCTGAACTCGATACCCTCGGTGAATTGACTCGAATCGCGTGGGAGTACGACGCCCAGGTGATGATCGAGGGCCCGGGTCATGTCCCGATGCACCTGATCAAGGAGAACATGGACCGGCAGCTCGCCGTCTGCCACGAGGCGCCCTTCTACACGCTCGGCCCGCTGACGACCGACGTCGCGCCCGGCTACGACCACATCACCTCGGCCATCGGCGCCGCGATGATCGGCTGGTTCGGCACGGCCATGCTCTGCTACGTCACGCCCAAGGAGCACCTGGGCCTACCCAACCGCAAGGACGTGAAGGACGGGGTGATCGCCTACAAGATCGCCGCCCACGCCGCCGATCTCGCCAAGGGCCACCCGCGGGCGCGCGAGTGGGACGACGCGCTCAGCAAGGCGCGCTTCGAGTTTCGCTGGGAGGACCAGTTCAACCTCTCGATGGACCCCGAGACCGCGCGCGAGTTCCACGACGAGACGCTGCCGGCCGAGGGCGCCAAGCTCGCGCACTTCTGCTCGATGTGCGGGCCCAAGTTCTGCTCGATGAAGATCACGCAGGAAGTGCGAGAGTACGCGGCCCGCGGCCTCACCGAGAAGGCGGAAGAGTTCAAGCAGTCGGGCAGCGAGATCTACCGCAAGGTGTAACGGCGGGACCGCTGATCAGGGAGTGCGGGAGGCGAGTGCCTCCCGCACCGCAGTCTCCAGCCCGGTGAGGTGGACGGGCTTCCGGATGAGCGTGAAGCCGAGGCGCTGCTGCTGCCGCTCCAGGCCCGCCGCTGACGCCGTGAACATGATGACGCCCACGGACGGATCGCGGTCACGCACGGATTCGATCAGCTCCAGACCATCGGCTCCCGGCATCCTGAAATCCGTCATCACCAGATCGTAGCCGCCCTGCACGAACAGCTGCAGGCCCTCGCTCGCGCTGGCGGCCCCATCCGGCCGACAGCCCCACAGCGCCAGCGCATCACAGAGCATTGAGCGGACGTGACGTTCGTCGTCGACGACGAGGACACGTGGCGCCCGAAGCTCGGTCATGACTGCTCACCGTGGGCGAGCGTCGCCACGGTAGGGCAGTTCTCACGACCCGATCAATAGTGCATTCGTCCGCTAGAAATGGGGCTGCAGCGATCCTCGTGGCGAAATCGCTCGTGGACATGCCAGAAGATTCACACCGACTCGCCACGCCTCGTGGTTGCGCGGCGTCAAGGCATGCCCTGCCCGCGGACGCGCGCCAGCTTGGGCGAATTTCGCGTTGTGGACGACCGTGGATTCGTGGATACGACCGCAGGAGTTCACGCCTCCGGCGGTGGAATCGCACCTGCGCGATCGACGATCAGCCGGTAGTGCTCGGGCCGGCGGTGGCGCGCGAAGTCGAACACGGTTGTTTTGAACGACGCGCAGAGCGCGAGATCGCAGCGAGCCGTGATCAGTTCGTCGCCGAGCGACGACGTCATCGCGATCGTCTCGCCCGACGGCGCGATGATCTGGCTCTGCCCGATCAGATCACAGCCTTCTTCGCGCCCGGCCTTGGCAACCGCCACCACCCACGTGCCGTTCTGATATGCGCCGGCCTGCATGACGAGACGATTGTGGAAGTCGGCCAGGTGATCGTGCTCGGGCGCCGGCGGATTGTGAACCGGCGTGTTGTAGCCGAGGAGGATCATCTCCACGCCTTGAAGCCCCATCACGCGGTACGTCTCGGGCCACCGGCGGTCGTTGCAGATACACATGCCGATGAGCCCGCCGAAGGCCCGCCACACGCCGAAGCCCAGGTCGCCGACCTCGAAGTAGCGCTTCTCGAGGTGCTGGAAGGGGCGCCACGGCTCGTGCGCGGCGTGACCGGGCAAATGGATCTTTCGATACTTGCCGACGAGACGGCCGGACTGATCGACGAGGATCGACGTGTTGTATCGGTGCCCGGCGCCGGCCTCGTGGGTGAGCTCGGCGTACCCGAGGCAGAAGCCCAGCCCCAGGCGCCGCGCCTCGTCGAACAACGGCTGCGTCTCCGGGCCCGGGATCTCGCGCTCGAAGAACGCGTCGATCTCCGCCTGATCGTCCATCCACCAGCGGGGAAAGAACGTCGTCAACGCGAGCTCGGGGAACACGACGAGATCGCAGCCGCGCGCGCGGGCCTCGTGCAGGTGGCTCACGAGGCGCTTGACGACGTCGCTCCGCGGCTCGTCCCTGGCGATCGGCCCGAGCTGCGCTGCGCCGACCGTGACGATGCTCACACCTGGATATTCCAGAGCAGGGTTGCGCCGAACTGCAGCACGCCGTGCACGTTCTTCCGGAATGCGCCAGGTATCACGAATTGGCCCCACGGCACGTAGGGCACTTCATCGTAGGCGAGGACCTGGACCTTCTCGGCGATCGCCCTGCGCTTGACCTCGTTCGGCTCCCGCGCGAAATCGGCGCGCAGCCTCTCCATCGCTTCGCTGGTGGGCCAGCCGAACCATGCCTTCTCGCCGGCGCCTCCGAGCACCGACGACACCGCGGGCGTCATCGTGTCGAAGGAGGTCGACCACGTGTGGAAGACGTTCCAGCCGCCCTGGGCGGGTGGCTCTTTCTTCGCACGACGCGAGACCATCGTGGACCAGTCCATCGCGTGCAGATCCACGTTGGCGCCGATCGACTTGAGCATCTCCATCGTCACCAGCGCGGGCGCGTGGGCGTACGGAGAGTCGGTGGGATCGAGCACGACGACAGGTCGACCGTCGTAGCCCGACTCTTTGAACAGGGCACGGGCTCGCTCGAGGTCCGGCTTGGGCGCTCCCGCCGACGACTCGTACGGCAGGCCGCCGCACATGAACACCGACGGGCAGGGCTTGAAGTACTTCTCGTTGCCGATCACCGCCTGCAGGTAACTCTTCTGGTCCACGGCCAGCAGCAACGCCTGTCGCGCCTTCTTGTTGTTGAAGGGCGGGTGCAGATGATTCGGCCGCAGGATGCCCTGGCTGCCCCGCGGATCCGTCACGAACACGCTCAGGTTCTGGTTGCTCTCCAGCCGGGGCGCGAAGTCGAGCGGCACGTTTTCCCAGTAGTCGACCTCGCCGGCTTCGAGCGCAGCCCCGGCGGTCGCCGCGTCGGGGATGTACCGCCACTCGACGCGGTCCACCAGAGCCCGCTTGGCGCCGGCGGCGCCGCTCGGGTTCTCCCTGCGAGGCACGTAGTCGGCGTTGCGTACGTAGACGACGCGGTTGCCCGGCTGCCACTCGTCCTTCGAGAAGCGGTAGGGCCCGGAGCCGATGATGTCCTTGACCTGCTCGTTGGGATCGGTGGCGGCCACGCGCGCCGGCATGATGAAGGACGGGCTCGCGGACGGCTTTCCGAGCGCGTCGAGCACGAGGCCGAATGGCGTCTCCAGCTCGATCACGAACGTCTTCCTGTCGGTCGACGCCATTCTGGACAGCGAGGCGATCAGGAGCCGGCCCATCGCGTCCTTGGCGCCCCAGCGCTTGAT
This sequence comes from Candidatus Rokuibacteriota bacterium, assembly GCA_003220615.1. Classification (GTDB taxonomy): domain Bacteria; phylum Methylomirabilota; class Methylomirabilia; order Rokubacteriales; family CSP1-6; genus 40CM-68-15. Next base: position 41,972 of record QHTB01000146.1, on the reverse strand, counting down.
CGACGCCACGCAGTCCTCGGCGGTCACCGGCTGGCCGTCGTGGAACTTGAGGCCGTCGCGCAGCGTGAACGAGTACTTCATCGCATCCTTGCTGACCGTGTACTTGTCGACCATCTGCGGCTGGAGCTTGAGGTTGCCGTCGAGCGCGAACAGGGTGTCGAAGATCATGTAGCCGTGATTGCGGGTGATGTAGGCCGTCGTCCAGATCGGGTCGAGGATCTTGAGGTCGGCGTGGGGCACGAAGCGCAGGGTCCCGCCCCGCTTCTGGGCGTGAGCGACGGGCGCGCCGGCGGCCGCGACGGCGGCGGCCACGCCCGTGATGAACGTGCGGCGACTGAGGCGGCTCATCGCGCGCGTCCCCGCATCGAGGCCGGCGAGCCGGGCAAGGCCACGCGCTTGCCGGTGTCGGTCACCGTCCCGTTCTCCACCTTCAGGATGGAGAGGTCGCGCGTCGTGTAGTTGCCGACGCAGATGTAGCGTCCGTCGGCGCTGAAAACCACGCCCTCGGGCAGGCCGCCCACCTCGATCTCCTGGGTCCTGGTCACCTTCTTCCCGTCGATCCGGAGCACGACCACCTTGCCGTTCTTGTTCGCGAACCACGCGTTCTTCGGCACGCCGGCCGACCCGTTGAGCAGGATGGCCACCGCGATCTCGCCGGTCGGGCTGATGGCGAAGCCCTCGGGCGCGTCGCCGACGACGACCCGGTCGATGACGCGCGGCGGAGTGGCCTCGAGGTCGATGATGCTGACGGTGTCGACGTGACCGTCGGACGAGCCGCCGTTGTCGTTGTCGGCGGTGATCGCCAGCTTGCCGTTGGGACTGACGTCGATGTTGTACGGCCACTGCCCGACCGGCATGTCGTACTTCGAGTAGGTGACCTTGGGGCCGCTCACGTCGAGCACGGCGATCTTGTGGCCGGGAAACTTCACGGCCAGCGCGCGCTTGCCGTCGGGCGTGAAGACGATGTGCGCCACCTGCTCGCCCATCGGCACGGTGTCGATCAGCTTCACCTCGTTGCCCGCAATCGACAGCACGCTGATCGAGTTATCGGCGCGGTTGGCCACCAGCGCGAGGTCGCCGCGTGAGTTGATGGAGAGCCCCGAGGGCTGCTTGCCGATCTCGACGGTGCCGATGTGCTTCGGCGGGCTGGCCTTGAGGTCGATCACGTAGAGCTTGTTGTCGGGCGTCGGCTTCCAGCCGCTGCCCTCCTGCACCCACGTCATCGAGTTCGCCACGATCGCGAGCCGCTCGTCGGGCGTGATGGCCAGGTTCACGGGCGGGCCGAAGATCGAGTTCATGAGCTGAAGGTTCGCGATCACCCGCGGCGCCAGGGGGTCGCTGCCGATGTCGATGATCGAGATGGTGTCCTTGCCCGGCGGCGAGAAGACCGGCTTGGCATCGTCCCAGCCGACCTTCTCGTCGTTGCCGACGATCATGAGCTCGGCGGCAAGCGCAGGTGCGACCGAGATCGACAGGGCGACGAGGAGCGTGAGGAGCACGGTGACGAGCTTCATAGGTGATCCCCCTTTGCGTGCGCGCGGAATCCTGGCACACGCGGGGGACCGGCGCAACCCGGCGCCGGCGACTAGGCGCTCGTTATGGCGTCGGGATCGATCCCGTGCTCGGTGAGCTTCTTGCGCAGCGTGTTGCGGTTGATGCCGAGGATCTGCGCGGCCCGCACCTGGTTGCCGCTCGTCTCGCGCAGCACGGCGCGAAGCAGCGGCTTCTCGACGAGGCCGACCACGAGGTCGTAGAGGTTCGCGCTCGAGCGCTCGCGCAGGCCGCGCACGCACTCCATCAGCTTGCGCTCGATGATCTCCTCGAGCGTGGCGTCCACGGCCACCGACGCTGCCGCCGACACCGGCCCGATCGGCAGGTGCTCGGGCAGGATGACGCCGGCCGTGGCCATCACCATGGCCCGCTGGACGACGTTCTCGAGCTCGCGCACGTTGCCCGGCCAGTCGTAGCCGACCAGCCGGTCGAGCGCCTCCGGCGCCACGCCGCGCTCGCCCAGCTCCTCGACGTGCTTGGCCAGGAAGTGCTCGACGAGCAGCGGGATGTCGCGGCGCCGCTCGCGCAGGGGCGGCAGGTTGACGGTCACCACGTTGAGCCGGTAGTAGAGATCCTCGCGGAAGCGGCCCTCCTTCATGAGGGCTTCCAGATCGCGATTGGTGGCGGCCAGCACGCGCACGTCGATGGCGATCGACTCGTGGCCGCCCACGCGCTCGATCGTCCGCTCCTGGAGCGCGCGCAGCAGCTTGGTCTGGAGATCGACCGGCATGTCGCCGATCTCGTCGAGGTAGAGCGTGCCGCCGTGGGCGAGCTCGAACTTGCCGAGCCGCCGCTCCTTGGCGTCGGTGAACGCGCCACGCTCGTGGCCGAACATCTCCGATTCGAGCAGCGTGCCTGGGATGGCGGCGCAGGAGACCGCCACGAACGGGCGGCCCGAACGCCGGCTGTAGTGATGGATCGCGCGCGCGACCAGCTCCTTGCCGGTACCCGACTCGCCGCGCAAGAGCACGGTGACGTCGGTGCCGGCGATGCGGCCGATCGTCTTGTAGACGTCCTGCATCCGCGGGTGCCGGCCGATGAGCGCGCTGAACTCGCGCACTTCCGCGAGCCCCGTGCGGAGCCGCGCGACCTCCTGCGTGAGCCGGCTGGCGGCCAGCGCGCGCTCGCTGAGCAGCAGCACCTCGTCGAGGTCGAACGGCTTGTTGAGATAGTCATAGGCGCCGCGCTGCATCGCCTTGATGGCGGTGTCCATGGAGCCGTGGGCGGTCATGACGATGACGTAGACGTCGGGGCGGAGGTCACGGATCCGCTCCAGGGCCGTGAGGCCATCCAGGCCCGGCATGCGGACGTCGAGGAACACGAGGTCGAAGGGCTGTGCCTCGAAGACCCGCACCGCCTCCTCGCCGTCCTTCACCGACGTGACGTCATAGCCGACGCCGCGCAGGCCTTTCTCGAGGACCCAGCGCAGGCTGTCTTCGTCGTCGGCGATCAGGATGCGAGCGGCCATCAGGCGCGGGCGATGGGCAGGAAGCAGGTCACGGCGGTGCCGCGGCCTTCGGCACTCTCGACCTGGATCGCGCCCTGGTGCTCCTCGACGATGCGATGGCAGAGGGCCAGGCCGAGACCGAGGCCGCGCTCCTTGGTCGTGAAGAACGGATCGAAGATCTTGGCCCGGACGTCGGCCGGGATGCCGGTACCCTCGTCGGCCACCTGGGCCTCCACCATCGAGCGCTGGCCGGTGCCGACGTCCATCTTGCCGTAGAGCGCGTTCATGCTCACCCGTGTGGCCAGCGTCAACCGTCCGCCTTGCTTCATCGCGTCCATCGCGTTGGCCACGAGATTGTGGAAGAGCTGGAGCAGCCGATCCTCGTCGCCCAGGATCGGCGGCAGACTTGGATCATACCGCCGGACGAAGCTGATGCCACGCGCGCGCGCGGTCCCCTCGTGCAGGAGCGCCACGCGCTCGAAGAGCTGGTGCAGGTTCAGCGGCGCGCGGCGGAGCTGCACCGGCCGGCCGAGGTCGAGCAGCGATTCGATGATCCGGTTGACGCGATCCACTTCCTTGGTCAGCACGTCGGTGTACTCGCGCCATCTCGGGTCGTCGCCCAGCTCGCGCGCGAGGAGCTGGACCGCCCCGCGAATGGCGCCGAGGGGATTCCGGATCTCGTGGGCGACGCCGACGGCCATGCGTCCGGCGGCGGCCAGCGTCTCGCCGCGCCGCACTTCGTCCTCGAGCTGGCGAATCCGCGAGACGTCGCGCACGACGCCGACGGCGGCTTCCACGGTGCCGTCCCGGGCGAAGAGCGGCGCGGTCACGATGCTCACCGGCACGGTGCGGCTGTCGACGGTCTCGAGCACGCCGTCCGCCTCTGAGCGATGCTCGCCGGTGGCCAGCGTCTCGGTGAGCCGTCGAACGAGCGACGAGCCCGTGGGCAGGATCTCCTTCAAGACGCGGCCCTGGGCCCGCCGGGCGGAGCGCCCCGTGAGCTCTTCCGCCGCGGCGTTCCAGAAGACCACGTGGAGCGCGCCGTCCACGGCGATGACGGCGTCGGGAAGGCCGGCGAGCACCGACTCGAAATTCATGCCGCCAGGGTCAGATCGGGGATCGCGTTCATGCCGAGCGGCGCGCGCTCCCCGGCCCGCAGCCGCTCCGTCCCGGCCGCGGCGATCATTGCCGCGTTGTCGGTGCAGAGGCGAGGCGGCGGGATGTGCAGGCGGACGCCGTGCTCCTCGGCCTCGGCGGCGAGCGCGGCGCGGAGCGGGCCGTTGGCGGCGACGCCGCCGGTGAGGACCACGCGCTTCGTCCCCAGGTGGAGGGCGGCGCGGAGCGTGCGGCGCACCAGCATTTTCACGACGGCCGCCTGGAACGACGCCGCCACGTCGGCCACCTGAGCCTCCGAGAGTGGCCGGTGACCCTTCACGTAGAGCGAGACCGACGTCTTGATGCCGCTGAACGAGAAGTCGTGGGCGCCGTCGGTGATGTGGGCGAGCGGAAACGCGATCGAGCGGGGATCGCCGCGCTCGGCCGTTTTTTGGATGATCGGGCCGCCGGGAAATCCGAGCCCCAGGAGCTTCGCCACCTTGTCGAACGCCTCGCCGGCGGCGTCGTCGCGCGTCTGCCCGACGAGGTCGTACTCGCGTGGTCGCTTCGCGTGGTAGAGCGCCGTGTGACCACCCGAGACGACCAGCGCCAGGAACGGGTGCTCGGGCGGATCCTCGGTGAGGAACGAGGCGTAGATATGGCCCTCGAGATGGTTCACGCCGACCAGCGGCTTCTTGTGCACCCAGGCGAGCGACTTGGCCACCGAGCAGCCGATCAGGAGCGAGCCCACGAGTCCCGGCCCCTGGGTCACGGCGATGCCGTCGAGATCGGCCAGCGTCACACCGGCGTCGCGGAGGGCCTGGGCGATGACGGGCGTGATGACCTCGAGGTGCCGGCGTGAGGCCAGCTCGGGAACCACGCCGCCGTAGGGCGCGTGAATCGCGTCCTGAGAGGCCACGACGCTGGAAACAATACGGCGGCCGTCGGTGAGGACCGCGGCCGCCGTCTCGTCACACGAGCTTTCAATGCCGAGGACGATCATCCTGCCCCCGGCGCGACTGCGCTATCGAACCTGCGTGGCCTGAGGCGCCGTCTGAGCCTGCGCGCTGCCATTGAAACGGTGCTCGAGCACGCGCATCGCCTTGATGATCTCGAGCGCGCGCTGCAGCTGCACGTCCTTCTTGAGATCCTCCATCGGATCGAGCGAGGGCGGCTGCGGCTTCTGGTCCGCCGGCGGCTTGGGCGCCTCGACCACGATGTCGGGCGTGATCCCCTTGCCGTGGATGGAGCGTCCCTTCGGCGTGAAGTACTTGGCCGTCGTCAGCCGGAGCCCGGAGCCATCGGAGAGCGGGATGATGGTCTGGACCGAGCCCTTCCCGAACGACTGCGTACCCACCACCACCGCGCGGCCGTAGTCCTGGAGCGCACCGGCCACGATCTCGGACGCCGAGGCGCTGCCCTGGTTGACGAGGACGACGATGGGCAGGTTCGCGTACGCCTTCTTGGCGTGCGCCGAGAAGCGCATGTTCTGGTTGCGGACACGGCCCTCGGTGTAAACGACGAGCTTGCCGTCTTCCACGAACTTCTCAGTCACCTCGACCGCCGAGGTGAGGAGACCACCGGGGTTGTTGCGGAGGTCGAGGACGAGCGCCTTCATGCCGTTCTTGGCGAACTTCTCCAGGGCCGCGTCGACGTCGTGGGACGTCTGCTCCTGGAACTGCCGCAGGCGGATGTACTCGATGCCGTTGCCGAGGTCGTGCGTCCGCACCGATTGCACGCGGATCTGCTCCCGCGTGATCTCGAAGTCCTTCGGCTCGGTCCAGCCCTCGCGGATGACGCTGATGATGACCTTGCTGCCCGGCCGGCCCCGCATGCGCTTCACGGCGTCGGAGAGCTGCATGTCCTTGGTCACGAGGCCGTCGATCTTCACGATCCGGTCGGCGGGATGGAGGCCAGCCCGATGGGCGGGCGTGCCCTCGATGGGCGCCACGACCGTCAACACGTCGTCGCGCAGCGTGATCTCGATGCCGAGACCGCCGAAGCTTCCGGAGGTCTCCACCTGCATCTCGCGGTAGCTCTCCGGATCGAGGAAGGACGAGTGCGGATCGAGCCCGCGCAGCGTGCCCTTGATGGCGTTGTAGATCAGGTCCTTGGGAGGAATCTCGTCCACGTACTGGTTCTGGACGATCGAGAGCACCTCCGTGAAAAGCCGAAGCTGCTCGTAGGTCGGGCTACCATCGGTGCTCTTGCTAGCAACGGTGCCCCCGAGTGAGAGGGTGAGCACCACGAGCAGTGAGCTGATCACGAACGCCTTCTTCATGAGGTTCCTCCGCTTAGCCTCGCTGCCGCAGCCACTCGGCCGGGTCCTGCGGCTTGCTCTGATAGCGAACTTCGAAATAGAGACTCGGTCCCGTCAGGGAGCCCGTGTCGCCTACGGTCCCGATACGGTGGCCCTGGCGCACCTCGTCAGCTTCCTTAACCAGGATATCGGCAATGTGCGCGTAGAGCGTGAAGTAGTCGTTGCCGTGGTCGAGGATGATCAAGTTCCCGTAGCCCTTGAACCATCCCGTGTAGACCACGTTGCCGGCATAGACCGCGTTGACCTCCGTGCCCTCTTGCGCTTCGATGTCGATCCCGTTGCGGAACGTCTTCGTTCCGAAGCGGGGGTGCACCTGCGGCCCGAACGCCGCGACGATCCGACCCTCGGTGGGCCAGGGCAAGCGACCTCGGAGGGTACCGAATCCCACTCGGGGCGGGGCGCCGTCAGTGGGCGGTGGTGCCTTTGCAACCCTCCGTTGCTTGGCCTGGAGATCCCGGATGAACGCTTCGAGCCGCCGCGCCGCCTCGCTGAGCTCGCCCACCATCCGTTCGTGGTAGGCCCGCTCGTCGCGAACTTTAGCAAGCAACTGTCTACGTTTAGCCGCCTCCCGGTCGACCTCGGCCTGCTCCTTCTTGGCCTCGGCCCGAAGGCTCGCGAGCTCGTTCCGCCGTGCTTCCTCCCGCTCTTTTCGATCCGCGAGCCTGTCGGAGGTTACACGATACTCTTGAATCATCCTGGCGTCCAGAGCCGCTAAACTCCCGAGATGCTTGATCGTTGCGGCCCGCTGAACGGGGCTTTCTCCGCTGAGGATGACAGGGAGCACCGCGCCCTGGGCATGGATCTTGTAAATCGTACGGAGCCGACGGGCCAAAAACTCTTCTTGTTCAGACCGATAGCTCTCGAGCCGGGTGATGTCGCCGCGAAGCGCCGCCACCTCGGCCTGGGCCCGTTTGATGCGGTCGTCGAGCCGCGCCACGTCGCGTTGCTTCTGAGCAAGCCGGCGCTCCGTGTCCTCGATCTCCGCGAGCAAGGACGTCTCTCGGCGCCGGGCTTCGGCGGCCTTTTCCCGCTCCTGCTTGAGCTGGTTCTGGGTCTCCTGGAGCTTCCGCTGCTCGGCCTGCACCGGGTCGTCGCGCTTGGGCTGGGCGCCGACCGGCAGCGCGCTGGTCACGAGGATGAGGGCGAGCGCCAGGAGGTCCCGAGCCTTCACGGTGCGCTCCGTCCGCGCGCCAGCCAGCCTCCGAAGGCCCCGAGCGCGGCGCCCGCGGCCAGCAGGCGCAGGACGGCCGAGGTCGGGAGGAACTCGAGGGTCGGCAATCCCACCGTGATGCTCATGAGCGGCTCGAGCTTCGGGGCTGCCAGCCGGTAGAACACGACGAGCGCGAGCAGCGCGAGCGTGGCTCCCAGCAGTCCCTGGATGAGGCCCTGGAGCAGCAGAGGCAGCCGGATAGCGGCTTCTGGCGCGCCGACCAGCCTCATGATCTCGGTCTCGTCGCGCCGGGCATGCAGCACCAGCGTGGTAGCCGTGGTCACCGTCAGGATCGCCGCCAGCGCCAGCGTGGCGCCGAGGCCGAGGCCGATCAAGACGAGGAGCCGCTGCCAGTCTGACAGCCGCTCCACCCACTCGACGCTGCCTTCCACTTCCTCGACCTCGGGCAGCGTGCCGAGTCGGGTGATCAGCACGCGAGCGCCGTCGGGCGTCGCCGCGCCCGACGTCGGCGTGACCTCGATCGACGCCGGCAACGGATTGGACGGCAGGTTGTCGGCCACCGTCGCGTCCTTGCCCAGCATGCGCTTGAGCGACGTCAGCGCCTCGGCCTTGCTGATGTAACGGGCGCCGGCGACGTTGGGGATCGCCTTCACCCGCTCGAGCAGCACGACCTGCTCCAGCGATGTGGGCTCGCGGCGGAGATAGAGGATGACGCGAACACGATCCTTCCATTCAGAGACGGCACGTCCGAGGTTGGCCGAGAGCAGCCAGAAGCCACCGAGGGCCACGAGCGAGAGCGTGATGAGAACGACCGCGGTGAGGGCGACGCGTCCGGCCCGGCGCAGGTCACGCAGCGCCTCGCCGAGGAGGAAGCCGAGCACCTAGCCCTCGTCCTTCACCAGGCGCCCGCCCTCGAGCACCAGCGTCCGCCGGCGCATGGCCGCGGCCAGACGCGACTGGTGCGTGGCCAGGATCACCGTCGTCCCTCCGGCCCAGATGTCCTTGATGACGCTGACGACCTCGGCCGCCATTCCATCGTCGAGGTTTCCCGTCGGCTCGTCGGCGATCAGCAAGGCTTGCTTGCGGACGATCGCGCGTGCGAGTGCGGCGCGCTGCGCCTCGCCCTGGCTGAGCTGCGCGGGATAGGCCTGAGCGCGCGCTGACAGGCCGACGGCGCGGAGCGCTTCGAAGGCGCGCGCCGTGATCTCTCGGCGGGGCACACCAGTGACCCGAAGCACGAAGGCGATGTTCTCGTACACCGTCCGTCCCGGCAGCAGCTTGGCGTCCTGGAAGACGACGCCGATGGTCCGGCGGAAGGCGGAGACTTCACGGGGTGTCAGCTCGGCCAGCGGCTGACCGAGGACCATGACCTCGCCGTCGGTCGGCTCTTCTTCGCGGTAGAGCAAACGCATCAGGGTCGTCTTGCCCGCGCCGCTCGGGCCATTGATGACGACGAACTCCCCCTTGTCGATGGTGAAGGTGACGTCGCTGAGGGCAGGCACTTTCACCGGACCGACTTCGTAGATCTTAGAAACCCGGTGAAGCTCAATCATTTGCGGACGGGACGATTATAGCCGCCCGCGTCAGGCTTTCGAGAGCTTCTCCTCGAGGATGGAGTTCACGAGGCCGGGGTTCGCCTTGCCCTGCGTGGCCTTCATGACGAGGCCGACGAGCGCGCCTTTGGCGGCGCTTCGTCCCTTTTTGAAATCGTCGACGGGCCGGGGATTGGCGGCGAGCACGTCGTCCACGATCCGCTCGAGCGCGCCAGTGTCGGCGACCTGCGTGAGGCCCTCACGCTTCACGATGGACGCGGCGTCGTCACCGCTGCGGAACATCTTCTCGAAGACGTCCTTGGCGATCTTCCCGCTGATCGTGCCGTCGTCGATGAGCGTGAGCAGCCCGGCCAGGCGCAACGGTGTGAGTTTGGTGGCTCGGATCGCCGCTTCGTCGTCGCCGGGCAGCACGCGGAGGAGCTCGGACATCACCCAGTTCGACACGACCTTGGCGTTCGGAAAGTCGCGCACGGCCGCCTCGAAGTACTCGGCCAGCGCGCGGCTCTGCGTCAGCACGTCGGCGTCGTACGGTGGCAGCCCGTGCTGGCTCACGAAGCGCTGGCGCCGGGCGCGCGGCAGCTCGGGCAAGTTGGCCTGGATCTCGGCGATGAAGCTCGGCTCGAGCTCGAGTGGCACCAGATCGGGCTCGGGAAAGTAACGGTAGTCGTGGGCGTACTCCTTCGAGCGCATCGAGCGCGTGTAGCCGCGGTCGGCATCCCACAACCGCGTCTCCTGCACGATGCGCTCGCCGGCGTCGAGCGCGCGGGCCTGCCGCTCCACCTCGAACTCGAGCGCCCGCTGGACGTTCCTGAACGAGTTCAGGTTCTTGATCTCCACCTTGGTGCCAAGCTCTTTCGCGCCACGCTCGCGCAGTGAGATGTTGGCGTCGCAACGGAGCGAGCCTTCCTCCATGTTGCCGTCGCACACTCCGAGGTACACGAGCACGGCGCGGAAGGCGCGCAGATAGGCGGCGGCCTCCTCGGGCGAGCACAGCTCGGGCTTCGAGACCGTCTCCATCAGCGGCACGCCGGCGCGGTTGTAGTCGACCAGGCTCGCGTGCGCCGTCTCCAGCGTCCCCTCGTGCACGAGCTTGCCGACGTCCTCCTCCAGGTGCAGGCGCTGGATCCCGATGCGCTTGACGCCGCCTCCGACTTCGATTTCCAGCCAGCCTTCCTCGGCCAGCGGCTCCTCGTACTGGCTGATCTGATAGTTCTTCGGCATGTCGGGGTAGTAGTAGTGCTTGCGCGCGAAGCGGCACGCGCGGTTCACGCGACAGCCGAACGCGAGCGCGGTCTTCACGCTGAACTCGATCGCGCTCCGGTTGATCACGGGCAGGACGCCGGGCATCCCGAGGCACACCGGGCAGGTCTGCGTGTTGGGCGCCGCGCCGAACGACGTCGGGCAGCCGCAGAACATCTTCGAGCGCGTGAGGAGCTGGGCGTGGACCTCCAGCCCGATGACGGTTTCGTAGCTTTTCGTGGCCGGTGCCGACCTGGCGTTCATAGCTGCGGTCGCTTCTCGAGCCAGGAGGTCGCCCGCTCGTAGGCGTGGGCGACCCGCAGGACGCGCGACTCGTCGAAGGCGCGGCCGATGACCTGCAGCCCGATCGGCAGTCCGGCCGCGCTGAAGCCGCAGCGGACCGAAATGCCCGGCAGCCCGGCCAGGTCGGCGCCCACGGTGAAGACGTCGTTCAGGTACATGGAGAGCGGATCTTCCCTCTCGCCGTGCCTGAAGGCAACGCCGGGCGTGGTCGGAGCGACGATCAGGTCGACGCGAGCGAAGGCGCGCTCGAAGTCGCGGCGCACCAGCGTGCGTACCTTCTGGGCGCGGCCGTAGTAGGCGTCGTAATAGCCGGCCGAGAGCGCGTAGGTTCCGAGGACGATCCGGCGCTTGACCTCGGCGCCGAAACCCGCCGCGCGCGTGCGGCTCACCATGTCGATCAGGTCTTTCCCGCCCGGTACGCGCAGCCCGTACTTCACGCCGTCGTAGCGGGCGAGGTTCGACGAGGCCTCCGCCGGCGCGATGATGTAGTACACCGCTATCCCGTAGTCGGTCATCGGCAGCGAGATCTCCTCGGTGGCCGCGCCCAGCTTCTCGAGCGCCGCGATGGCCTCGCGCACCGAGCGCTGCACGTCGGCGTCCATGCCCGGCGTGAAGTACTCCTTCGGCACACCGATCTTGATGCCCCGCACGTCGCCGGTCAGCGCCGCGGCATAGTGCGGCACGGCCTCGGGTACCGACGTCGAGTCGTGCGGGTCGAGGCCAGCGATCGTCTCGAGCACGAGCGCCGCGTCCTGGACGTCGCGGGTGAGCGGGCCGACGTGATCGAGCGACGACGCGAACGCCACGAGCCCGTAGCGGGAGACGCGGCCGTACGTCGGTTTCAGGCCAACGACGCCACAGAATGCCGCGGGCTGCCGTACCGATCCTCCGGTATCCGTCCCGAGCGCGGCCACCGCGAGATCGCCGGCCACCGCAGCCGCCGAGCCTCCTGACGACCCTCCGGGCACGCGGGCGAGGTCCCACGGATTGCGCGTGAGCTTGAATCCCGAATGCTCGGTGGACGAGCCCATCGCGAATTCGTCCATGTTCGTCTTGCCGAGCACGACGGCGCCCGCCTCCTTCAGCTTCGTCACCACGGTGGCGTCGTAGGGCGGAACGAACCCGTCGAGGATCTTCGACCCGCACGTGGTGCGGATGCCGCGCGTACAGAACACGTCCTTGATCGCGAACGGCGCGCCGTCGAGCGGCCCGCGCGGGATGCCCTTGCGATATCGCTCGTCGGCGGCGTGCGCCTGGGCCAGCGCCTCTTCGCGCGTGACGGTGAGATAGCCCCCGACCTTGTCGTCGTGAGCGGCGATCCGGGCGAGATAGGCCTCGGTCGCCGCGGTCGGCGTGGTAGATCCCGCCCGATAGGCGTCGACCAGCTCGTGGATCGTGAGCTGGGTCAGGTGGGGTTTCGCGTCAGTCTTCAATGATCCGCGGGACCCGGAAGAACTCGCCCACGCGATCGGGAGCGTTGGCGAGCGCCTCGGACTGGGGCAAGCACGGCGCGGGCTCGTCGTCGCGCATGACGTTGAGGAGCGGGACGGCGTGAGAGGTCGGCTCCACGCCCTCCACGTCGACCGCCTTCAGCTTGTCGATGTACTGGAGGATCGCCGAGAGCTGCTCGCGCATCCGCGCGCGCTCGCTCTCGGTGAGCGCGAGCCGGGCGAGCCGGGCGACGTGCTCGACGTCCTTGTCGCCGATCATCAGTCCATCTCCTCCAGATGCGCGTACTGGAGCGACAGCCGCTTCCGGCCAACGCTGGCGAAGCGGACGGTGACGATCGTGTCGCCGCCCTCCTTCTCGATGCCGACGACCATCCCCTCGCCCCAGCGCGCGTGCCGAACGCGCGCGCCCACGCGAAACGGCAGATCGTCGCCGAGCGGCTCGCCGAAGGTCGGGTCCGGCTCGCACACGACCCCGCCGCGCGGCTCCGGCCGCGCGTTGAGCGACGTCAGGTGCTCCTCCGGCATCTCGCGCAGGAAGCGCGACGGCTCGCCCACGCCATATCCGTGGACACGCCGGTGCAGCGCGTACGTGAGGTAGAGCCGCTCGCGGGCGCGCGTGACGCCAACATAGCAGAGCCGGCGCTCTTCCTCGATCTCCTCGGGATCCTCGAGCGACCGCGCATGGGGGAACACGCCCTCCTCGAGGCCGGTGAGGAAGACGGCGGGAAACTCGAGGCCCTTGGCCGAGTGGAGAGTCATGAGCGTGACGCGGGAGTCGGCGTCCTTCAGCTCGTCGATGTCGCTCATCAGCGCGACCGAATCGAGAAAGCCTTCCAGCGTGGCGCCTTCCGTGGCGTGGGTGTAATCCTCGGCGGCGGCGATCAGCTCCTCGAGGTTCTCCAGCCGAGCCTCGGACTCGGGCGAGCGATCGTCTTCGAGGCTCTTCCGATAGCCGGAGGCGTTGAGGAGCACGTCGATCAGCGCGGGAGGTGGAAGCGCGGCCCGATCGGCGGCGAGCTTGCGGATGAGCCCGGCGAACTCCTCGAGCCCGCGGGAGGCCTTGCCGCGGATGTCGAGCGGAGGCTCGGCGGCGAGGGCGAGCAGTGGCTTGCTGTCGCGCGCCGCGACCTCGTCGAGCCGGGCCAGCGTGGTGGCGCCGATCCCGCGGGTGGGGGCGCCGACCGCGCGCCGGAAGGCCACGTCATCGGCCGGGTTCACGAGCAGCCGCAGGTACGCCAGCGTGTCCTTGATCTCTCGTCGCTCGTAGAACCGGACGCCACCGACGATCACGTAGGGGATGCGCGCCCGGCGCAGCGCGTCCTCGAGCACGCGCGACTGGGCGTTGGTCCGGTAGAAGACGGCGACGCCGTGCCACGGCACCCCCTCGCCGCGCACGGTGAGGATCGTCTGAGCGACGAAGTTCGACTCCTCGTGCTCGTCCCAGGCCCGATAGAGCCGCGCCGTGTCGCCTTCTGCGTTCTCGGTCCACAGCGTCTTGTCCTTTCGCTGAACGTTGTGCGCGATCACGGCCGAGGCCAGCGACAGGATCCGCTGCGTCGAGCGGTAGTTCTGCTCGAGGCGAACCACTTTCGTTCCGGGGTAGTCCTGCTCGAACTCGAGCACGTTGCGGATGTCGGCACCGCGGAATTTATAAATCGACTGGTCGGGATCGCCGACGACGCAGATGTTCCGATGCTCGGCGGTGAGCAGGCGGATCATCTTGTACTGCGCGCGGTTCGTGTCCTGGTACTCGTCCACCAGCATGTGGCGCCAGAGTCCGCGGTACCACGCGAGCGCTTCCGGCACCGTCTCGTACAGCCGCACGGTGCAGAGCAGCAGGTCGTCGAAGTCCACCGCGCCGACCTCTTTCATGCGCTTCTCGTAGCGCGAGTACACGAGGGCCGCCTTCTTCTCCCACGGACCGCGCGCGTCCCGGAGGGCATCCGCCACGCTGATCATCTGGTTCTTCATGTAGGAGATCCGATGGACGGCGCCGCTCGGCGTGAACGACCGCTCGGCCAGCTCTCCCTCCTTCATGCATTCCTTCACGAGCGCGAGGCGGTCGTCCTCGTCGTAGATCGTGAAGTGCGACGGCAGCCCGATGTGCTTGCCGTGCTGGCGGAGGATGCGCACGCACGCCGAGTGGAAGGTGGCGATGAGCGGCGCGCCGACGCCGACGGGCCGGAGCAGGCCCTCCACTCGCCGGGCCATCTCGCCGGCGGCCTTGTTGGTGAACGTGACGGCGAGGAGATTCCGCGGGGACATGCCCTGGGACGCGGTCAGCCACGCGATGCGGTAGGCGATGACCCGCGTCTTGCCGCTGCCCGCGCCGGCGAGGACGAGGAGTGGCCCTTCTCCGTAGGTGACGGCTTCGCGTTGCGCGGGGTTCAGATCATCGAGGAGACGTTCCAGACCTGCCGGCACCGGCACATTGTACCGGGAATTACCCGGCGCTGAACGCCCTCCACCCGAGGACGACCCACCCGGCCAGGAAGCACAGGCCGCCGAGCGGGGTGATCATGCCGAGCCACCTCCAGCCGCTGATCGCCAGGAGGTACAGGCTGCCTGAGAAGATCATCGTGCCGGCTACGAACAGCCAGCCGGCGATGATGGCGCCCTGGCCCGGGCCGCGCGTGCACTCCCACGCCACCGCGAAGAGCGCGAGCGCGTGGAACATGTGATAGCGCACGCCCGTCTCGAAGACGGCGAGCATGTCGGAAGTGAGTCGGCCGCGAAGGCCATGAGCCGCGAAAGCGCCGAGGGCGACGGCGATGAACGCCGAGAGCGAACCGATGCCGAAGAAGAGGCGGTCCGTCGCTACTCCACCGTCACCGACTTCGCGAGGTTACGTGGCTGGTCCACGTCGCAGCCCCGGCGGACCGAGACGTGATAGGCCAGGAGCTGGAGCGGGATCACCGTGATCAGCGGCGCCAGTAATTCAGCTGCCGGTGGGACCTCGATGACGTGCTGGGCCTTCGACGCGATGAGCTTGTCGCCCTGGTGGACGATCGCGATCACCTGGCCCTCGCGCGCCCGCACCTCTTCGATGTTCCCGAGCATCCGCTCGTACGAGGCGTCGCGTGGCGCGATGGCCACGACGGGGAGGCCGTCGGCGATCAGCGCGATGGGCCCGTGCTTCATCTCGCCCCCGGCGTACCCCTCGGCGTGGATGTACGAGATCTCCTTCAGCTTCAGCGCGCCCTCGAGGGCAATCGGGTACTGGACGCCGCGGCCGAGATAGAGGAAGTCGGTCGCGTGGCTGAGATGACGCGCCAGCGCGGCGACCTTGGCATCGAGCTCCAGCGTCTGCTCGACCAGCCGCGGGATCTCCACCAGGTCACGGATGCGCTTGCGCACGTCCTCGGCGGTGATGGCGTCGCGCTGCCGGCCGAGCCACAGGCCGAGCAGGTAGACCGCCACGATCATCGTGGAGAACGCCTTCGTAGACGCCACGCCGATCTCCGGGCCGGCGTGCATATATATGGTCCCGGTCGCCTCGCGGGCAAGCGCGGAGCCGACGGCGTTGGTGATCGTGATGATCGGGCAGCCCTTGAGCCGGGCGGCCTTGACCGCGCCGATGGTGTCCGCGGTCTCACCGGACTGGGAGACGGCCACCACGAGCGTCTCGGGGCCGGCGATGGCGTCGCGGTACCGGTACTCCGACGCGAGGTCGGCTTCGGCGGGCAGGCCGGCCAGCCGCTCGACCATGGTCTTACCCAGCATCGAGGCGTGGTACGCGGTGCCGCAGGCGACGAACACGACGCGCTGGATGGCCCGCACCGTGGCCGGATCGATGTTCAGGTCGGGCAGGACGATCGCACCGGTCTCCGGGGCGATCCGGCCTCGGAAGGTATCGGTGATGGCCCGCGGCTGCTCGTAGATCTCCTTGAGCATGAAGTGCCGGTAGCCACCCTTCTCGGCCATGATCGGATCCCACATGATTCGGACCGGCTCGCGCTGCACCGGCTGATCGTCGAGCGTCGAGAGCACCACGCCGCCGGACGTGACGACGGCCACCTCACCGTCCTCGAGGATCACGACGTCGCGCGTGTGGCTCAGGATCGCCGGGATATCGGAGGCGATGAACATCTCGCCCTTGCCGAGGCCCACGACCACGCTCCCCGCGCCGTGCTTGGCGGCGATGAGACGGTCGGGCGCAGCCTTGGAGACGACGCCCACCGCGTACGAGCCCTTGAACTCGGCCAGCGCGGCCTTCACCGCCCGCTCGAGGCGTGGCGTCGTCTTGAGGTGATGCTCGATCAGGTGAGCGATGACTTCGGTGTCGGTCTCCGACTTGAACGTATGGCCCTGGGCCTGCAGCCGTTCCTTGATCTCGAGGTAGTTTTCCAGGATGCCGTTGTGGACGACGACGAGCGTACCGCTGCAGTCGGTGTGGGGATGGGCGTTGTCGTCGGACGGCCGGCCGTGGGTGGCCCACCGGGTGTGCCCGATCCCGATGGCGCCGGTGAGCGGGCGCTCGCGCAGGATGCCCTCAAGATTCTTGATGCGCCCGGCCGCGCGCCGGACCTCCAGCGTTCCCGACGGCGCGAGCACGGCGATACCAGCCGAGTCATAGCCGCGGTACTCGAGGCGCTTGAGGCCCTCGAGGATGATGCCGACGGCGCTCTTGTCTCCGACGTAGCCGACGATCCCACACATAGTCAGTCGCCCTTCCGCGTGTTCGACTTGCGCTTGGCCGCCCAGCCGTCTTTGACGACCTGGGGGCTCCGTTCCAGCGCGAGCGCTCCCGGCGGAACGTCCCGGGTGATCACTGATCCGGCCGCCACGTAGGCGCCCTCGCCGATCGTGAGCGGCGCCACCAGGCTGGAGTTCGTCCCGACAAAGACTCCATCGCCGATGACCGTCGGGTGCTTGCGCTGTCCGTCGTAGTTGCAGGTGATGGTGCCGGCGCCCACGTTGACGCGCTCACCGAGCGTGGCGTCGCCCATGTAGGATACGTGATGGATCTTGGTCTTCTTGCCGACTCGCGACTTCTTCAGCTCCGCGAAGTTGCCGATCTCGGCGCCGGCGCCGATGTGGCAGCCCGGCCGGAGATGGCAGAAGGGGCCGAGGGTGGCGTCCTCGTCGATCGCGGCTTCCTCGATGATGCTGTACGGCTTGAGCACCACGCGATCAGCGAGACGGCTCCCGCTCACGTGCGAGCCGGCGCCGATGACGCACTCGCTGCCGATCACGGTCGCGCCTTCGATCACCGTCTGCGGCTGGACGACAGTGTCGGGCCCGATCGTCACCGTGTCCTCGATGTAGGTGCTGGCCGGATCGACGATGGTCACGCCGCTCTCCATCAGCCGATCGAGGATCCGCCGACGCTGAACCACGGCGACCGCCGCGAGCTGCTTGCGGTCGTTCACGCCCTGGGCCTCGGACGGGTCGGCCACCGTCACCGCCTCCACGGTCGCACCGGCGCGGGACAGGATGGCCACGACGTCGGTCAGGTAGTACTCGCCCTGGTCGTTGTCCGGCCGAACCTCGGCCAACGCCGACCAGAGCCGGCGGGCATCGAAGCAGTAGACCGATGTGCCGATCTCGTTGATCTTCTTCTGGTCGTCGGTGGCGTCACGGTCCTCCACGATGCGGGCCACGCGGCCGCGCTGGCGAAGCACCCGGCCGTAGCCGGCAGGGTTGTCCACGATCGCGGTCAGGAGCGTGGCGGCGGCGGACGCGGCCTTGTGGTGATTCAGCAGGCGCTCGATGGTCTCGACGGTCAGGAGCGGCATGTCGCCCGGCAGGACCAGGATGGTCCCCTCGCCGCACGCATCCTTGGCCTGGACCACGGCGTGACCGGTGCCGAGACGTTCGCGCTGGACCACGGTGAGGACGCCCTCTCCCGCCACCTGGGCGACGCCATCGGCACTCGGCGGGACGACCATCACCACCCGATCGGCGAAAGTCCTGGCCAGCCGCAGGGGGTAGCCGACCAGAGGCCGACCACAGAGGCGGTGCAGGATCTTCGGCTGGCGCGAGCGCATGCGCTTGCCCTCGCCGGCAGCAAGGATGATGGCGGTCACTGCATCCATCGGATGCCCCTCATTCTAGAGACTTACGAATGTCCAACCTAGCATTCGAGCAATCCATGCGCCATACCCGAAAACTGGCCGGTTCACCGAATCATGGTGCGCAATTGAGACAGGAGCCGCTCCAGTCGTAGCGGAAATGCCGCAGTAAACTCCAACCGTTTCTGCGAAATCGGGTGCAGGAACGCCAGCGTGACCGCGTGCAGCGCGAGGCCCTCGGAGGCGATCGGTTGCTTGCCGTGCGAGCGCCCGTACGTTCGGTCGCCGACGATCGGATGGCCAAGCGATGCCATGTGGACCCTGATCTGATGAGTCCGTCCCGTTTCGAGCCTGAGCTCCAGGTACGTGAAGTGAGGGAAGCGCTCGACGACGCGGTAGTGCGTCACGGCGCGCTTGCCCTTGCCGGCTGGTCGCACCGCCATGCGCTGGCGATGGCTCGGATCGCGGCCCATCGGCGCGTCGACCACACCGGCGGTGAGGCCGACCCTGCCGTGGACGACCGCGACATAGCGCCGCGTGACCGATCGCTCTACGAGTTGGGCCGTGAGCCCCTCGTAGGCCGCGCGCGTCTTCGCCATCACGAGAACGCCGGACGTGTCCTTGTCGAGCCGGTGCACGATGCCAGGCCGCCGGGGTCCGCCGACCCCGGCGATCGCCGGCGCGTGAGCCAGGGCCGCGGCGGCCAGCGTCCCGGTGGCGTTGCCAGCCCCGGGGTGCACGACCATGCCGGCCGGCTTGTCGATCACGAGGACGTGGTCGTCCTCGTGGAGGACGGTGAGAGCGATCGGCTCGGGGACGAGGTCATCCGGCGGCAGCGGCGGCACGTCGATCTCGATCGTCTCGCCACCGTGCAGCCGGTGCGACGCCTTGGTGGCCGCGCCGTTCACGGTGACGTGTTGGCCGGCGATCAGGTGCTGGATGCGGGAGCGCGAGAGATCGGGCAGCGACTCGGCGAGCCAGCGATCGAGCCTCGCGCCCGCCGCCGTCCGGCCCACGGTGAGCCGGCTCGAGGTCACGCCCGGCTCGTGGCCTCGGGCGATGGCCTCACGATCAGACGCAGGGCGAGCAACGCGACCCCGACGGTGATGGCCGAGTCGGCAACGTTGAACGCCCACCAGTGGAAGCCGCGGAAATAGACGTCGACGAAGTCCACGACCGCCCCGAAGCGAGCGCGATCGATGAGGTTGCCGACGGCGCCACCGAAGACCAGCCCAATAGCGACCGTGTCCACGCGGCCGCCCTCGGCCAGCACGCGCACGGCCACCCGCGCGAGGATGAGGAGCGCGACGATCGACAGCAGGGCCACCAGCCACCGCCACGCGGTCGGCAGGCCTCCGAGCAAGCCGAAGGCGAGGCCGGGATTCATCACGAGCGTGAAGGAGAGGAACCCGTCGATGATCGGGACCGGCACCCCGACTGCGAGCCGGTCGAGG
The DNA here is from genome assembly GCA_003220615.1 of Candidatus Rokuibacteriota bacterium. Classification (GTDB taxonomy): domain Bacteria; phylum Methylomirabilota; class Methylomirabilia; order Rokubacteriales; family CSP1-6; genus 40CM-68-15. The sequence continues at coordinate 22,374 of QHTB01000146.1, read as the reverse complement.
ACGATGACCTTGACGATCTGGTCGAGGGCGACGACGACGGCGGCGACCGCGAGAACCGCGGTCATGACCTCGCGGTCACGATGGGCAGGCAGCGCTCGCAGAGGCCGGGATGCGCCGCGCTCTCGCCGACCCGCTCCGTCCACATCCAGCAGCGCTCGCACTTGCGGCCGCGGGCGCGATCGATCCCGATGACGAGACCCGGGATCTCCTGGCTCTCGTGGACGACCGCGGGCTTCGACGCCGGACGGTCGAAGCCGACTTGGGAGACGATCAGGAGCGTCGGCAGCAGGTCGCGCTTGCGCCGCAGCAACTCGGGGAGATCTTCCGGCGCGGCGGCAATCGTCACGGCCGCCTCGAGGCCGCTGCCGATCAGGCCCTGGGCCCGCGCGGTCTCGAGCGCTTTCGCGATCTCGCGCCGGACCTCGAGCAATCGGCTCCACTCGGCGTCGAGCGTATCGTCGAGCCACTCGACTGGAACCTCGGGGAAACGCTCGAGGTGCACGCTCTCCGCCCGCGCCCCCGGCACGTACCGCCACGCCTCCTCGGAGGTGAACGTCAGGATCGGCGCCATCATTCGGGCCAGCGCGCGGAAGATGTCGTAGCACGTCGTCTGCGCGGCGCGCCGGCGTGGATCGGTCGGCGCGGACGTGTAGAGCCGGTCCTTGATCACGTCCAGATAGAGCGCCGAGAGGTCCACCGCGCAGAAATTGTGGACGGCGTGGAAGACCGTATGGAACTGGTACTCCTCGTACGCGCGCCGGACGCGGTCGATCAGGCGGGCCAGCCGGTCGAGGACGAAGCGGTCCACCTCGTCGAGCCGGGCGTACGGCTGACGGTCGCGCGCGGGATCGAAGTCGCTGAGGTTCCCGAGCAGGAAGCGGAACGTGTTCCGAATCCGCCGGTAGGCGTCGGCGAGTCGGTCGAGGATCAGTGACGAGAGCCGGATGTCCTCGGTGTAGTCCTCGGCGGCGACCCAGAGGCGGAGGATCTCGGCGCCGTACTTCGGCAGCAGATCCTGTGGGCTGACGACGTTGCCGACGGACTTCGACATCTTCCGTCCGTCACCGTCCACGACGAAGCCGCACGTCAACACCGCGCGGTACGGCGGCGCCTCCCGCGTGGCCATCGCCTCGAGCAGCGAGGAGTGGAACCACCCGCGGTGCTGATCCGAGCCCTCGAGATAGAGCTCAGCGGGCCACGTGAGCTCGGGTCGCGTCTCCAGCACGGCGGCGTGACTGCAGCCGGAATCGAACCAGACGTCGAGGGTATCGGTCCCCTTGCGGAACGTGGTGCCTCCGCACTTCCGGCACCTCGTGCCCGGCGGGAGCAGGTCGGGCACCGCTCGGAGGTACCACTCCTCGATCCCCCGCCCGTCGCCGAAGAGACGCGCGACGTGCTCGATGACGGGCTCCTCCAGCAGGAGCGCGTCGCAGCCATCGCAGTAGAAGGCGACGATCGGCACGCCCCAGACGCGCTGCCGCGACAGCGTCCAGTCCGGGCGGTGGGCCACCATGTTGAAGATCCGGTCCTCACCCCACGTCGGGATCCAGCGCACGTCGCGCCGGATCGCGTCGAGCGTCCGCGCGCGTAGTCCCTGCCGGTCGAGGGCGACGAACCACTGCTCGGTCGCGCGGAACAGCGTCGGGTTCTTGCAGCGCCAGCAGTGCGGATACGTGTGCGTCAGCGTCACCTCGGCCAGGAGGGCGCCGATCCGCCGCAGGTGCTCGACGATCTTCGGGTTCGCCTCCCACACCGTCATGCCAGCGAAGTGCGCCACCTCGCGCACGAAGCGGCCGTCGTCGTCCACGGGGTTGTAGATGCGCAGGCCGAGCGCCCGGCCGAGATCGTAGTCTTCCTCGCCGTGGCCCGGCGCGACGTGCACGAGGCCGGTGCCCGTGTCCATCGCGACGAAGTCGGCGACGGCGACCTTTCCGGTGCGCTCGATCCACGGATGGCGGTACTCGAGACCGTCCAGCGCGCGCCCGGGCATGCGGCCGACGACCTGAGTCCCGGTCAGCTTCGCCGTCCTGACGAACTCATCGGCGAGCTTGGCGGCGACGATCAGCACGTCGTTGCCCGCGCGCAGCGCCACGTATTCTTCCGTGGGATGCACGGCGATGGCGAGATTGGCCGGAAGCGTCCACGGAGTGGTCGTCCAGATCACCAGCGACGCCGGCGCTCCGGCGGCGGCCGGAAGCGGCGCCACCAGCGGGAACTTCACGTACACCGACGGGGTCCGCTGCTCCTCGTACTCGACCTCCGCCTGGGCGAGCGCGGTCTTGCAGTACATGCACCAGTGAACCGGCTTCAGGCCCTTGTAGACGAGGCCGCGGCCCACCAGCCGCGCGAACTCGCGCGCGATCACGCCCTCGTAGGCGGGCGACATCGTCAGGTACGGGTGCTCCCAGTCACCGAACACGCCGAGCCGCTGGAACTCCTCGCTCTGGATGTCGACGTACTTCTGCGCATACGCGCGGCAGCGTCGGATCTTCTCGACGGGATCCATCGCGCGCCGTACGTCGACGCCCGGCTGATCGAGGCCGAGCTCCTTGTCGACCTGGTGCTCGATGGGCAGGCCGTGACAGTCGAAGCCCGGCACGTACACGGCGTTGAAGCCCAGCATCGTCCGTGACTTCACCACGATGTCCTTGAGCACCTTGTTGAGGACGTGGCCCATGTGGATGTTGCCGTTCGCGTAGGGGGGGCCGTCGTGGAGGATCCACCGCACGCGATCGGTCGCAGCCTCGCGGAGCCGCTTGTAGATGCCGATCTGAGACCACCACGCCAGCATCTGCGGCTCGGTCTGCGGCAGGTTCGCCTTCATCGGAAACGCGGTTTTCGGCAGATTCAGCGTGGGCTTGTAGTCCATGGCCGGGAGGGTCATCGTATCACAGCGATCTTGGGTGGCTACTTGGGCGCGAGCGTCACCTCACCACGGGCGGCGTCGATGCTGACGTTGAACTGATCGAGGAAATCGCGGCCGAGGAGGCCGTCGCCGCGCGCGCTCGGCATCTCGTAGGAGGCCACCGGCATGCGGCCCACGCGCGCGTCACCGATCTCGATCGAGTTCACGATCACGAAGTCCATGCGGTCGCTGCCGGTCACTCCGTGCATCTGACCGGTGCCGACCGGCCGGCTGAGCGACACGCCGGCGGCCGCCAGCGCGCGCGGACTGATCAGCGTGCGATCGGCGCCGGTGTCCATCATCAACTGCGCCGAGGCCGTACCGTTGAGCCGTACGTTGACCATGATCGGCTGGCCCGGCGTGTAGCGGATGACCGTCGGGGCACGCAGCGCCCCGGCCTTGTTGCCGGCGTCCCTGGTCTCCACCGTCGGGGCATTGCGATAGCGGAGCATCACCGCTGAATCGCGATAGCGCTCGGGGATGCGGTCGAGACTGTCGACGTAGTACGAGGCGCCGTTCTCGTCGGAGTAGCGGATGTACTGCGCCTGCGCGACGCCGGAGCCGGCGAAGATGACGAGCACTGCGACGGCGATGCGCCCGGGCGTGATCACGGGTCGTGCTCCTCTCTCGCCGACTGCGCGTCAGCGCTTCGGCGCGATGAGTGTCGACACCAACGCGAGGGCGAGCCCCACGCGTCACCCTCTCGATCATACCGCGCAGCGCGTGAGGCGATACACGACCATTTCGTCGGCTCCCGCCACCTCGTTGCGCTCGAGACGCACTCGGAAGACCGGCTCCAGCAGGTAGCGTCGCGCCGTCATGTCGGGAAACCAGGCCGGAAAGACGATCACGTAATCGGGGCACTGTTCGTCGACGAAGCGAAGGATGCCCTCCTCGCCCTGGCGGCGGTACGGGATGATCTCGGGCGTCACCAGGCCCATCAGGTCGATGACAGGGCGACGGGAAATGTAGGCGATGGCGCCGATGTCGTTGAGCGCCAGGCGCCCGTGACGAGGAACGTGCTCGGCGACCCAGTGGCCCAGGCGCACCTGCATCGCGTTGATGTTCTGCACGCCCCAGGCGTAACGCGTCGCTGCCGGGACCAGGCTGGCGAGAGCCAGCGCGAGCCAGACGGCGGCGAGAGCGCCACGCCGTCGCGTCCACGTCGGCCCGAGCGCGACCACGAGGACGATGAAGGCCAGCGGCAGCAGGTGGGCCGAATAGCGGCCTTCCTGGAACCCGGGGCCACGGTAGGGCGCGAGCAGCGCCATCGCCAGCGGATGGGCGATCAACGCCAGCGCCGGAAGGCCGAGCGCCGGACCGACGCGGCGCCAGACGACGATCACCGCCGGCGCCAGCGCGATCGGTAGCAGGACGTGCGTCGTCCAGAGCCAGCCGATCCACTCGCGAGTGAATTGCCACGGGCGAGTCACGAGCAGCCGGCCCAGAGGCTCGTGGACGCCGGCGAGCCAGCCGAGCACGCCGCCCTCGATCTTGGCCGCCGCAGTCGCCGGCACGGGGGCGCCGACGGTCGCCAGGCTGAAGGCCACGGCCGGGGCCAGCGCGACGGCGGCGAGGCCGACGAAGACGCCGAAGCGTCGCAGGGTCGGTGGGGTGGACAGCGCGATCAACGGCAGCAGCACGATCGACTCAGGGCGAGCGAGCGGCGCCAGCGCGGCGAACAGCGCGGTGAGAAAGAGCCGGCCACGCGCGTGAGCCCAGAGCGTCGCGGCGACCAGCGTCGCGGCCAGCGGCACCTCCATCCCCGAGAGCGAGCCCCATGCGAGCGGCCCCGTCCACAGCACAGCGAAGGCCGCCGCAAGCGCAGCGGGGGCCGACGCGCCCCAGGCCAGGGCCGCTTGACGGGTGACCACTCCCGCGGCGAGGGTCAGAGCAACACCAATCACCTTCACGATCACGATCGAGGGACCGAAGAGCGCAAATGCGGCGCCGAGCAGCAGCGTCCACAGCGGCGCCGTCGAGCCGGCCACGGGCACGCCCGGGTTGTACGAGAAGCCAGCCCCCTCGGCGATGTTGCGAGCGAACTGGAGGTGGATCCACGAGTCGTCGAGGGGAAAGCCGGCCGCTCCCGCGATGCGGCGCTCCGAGGTGAGCAGGACCGCGAGCGGGACGGCGAGGGCGACGACGAGGAGGACGCTACCGCGGCGTCCGGACGGCACGACCCGCTGCGTTCTCGCGCACGAAGGTGTAGCCCGCATAGTCCACGGGCTTGCGGCCGATGCTGAGCAGGTACAGATAGCGGCCGTGAGGAAGCTCGATCTCGGTGAGGCCGAGCGGGCGCTCGGTCAGCGGGCTCCAGTGGTCCACGAACCAGACGAGCTGCTTGACGCCCGCGGGCAGCGCGATGTGGCTCTCGGGCACGCGGGCCATCACCTGGGCCATCCGCGGCGCATAGAATCCCGCGGGCAGCTCGCCCACCGTCAGCTCGTAGATCGGGTACTCCGGCAGGTAGAACATCGCGTGGCGCAGCCACGGATACGAGCGCGGGTTGCCGAGCTCCGTCACGACGGCGGTCTCGTCCGGCGCGTACAGTCCCCGGATGGCGCCGACGAACGTCTGCACGACGCGCTCGTGCTCCTGCAGCGCCGCCGCGGTCCGGCTGAAGATCCAGTCGAACGCCTCGTCCTCGGCGGTCTTCTGCCAGGCCGGCCTCGGCGTGTCGAAGTCACGCGGGAGTGGCCGAGCGCTGACGAAGAACGAGCCGTTGACGAGCACGACCAGCGTGACCACGGCCGTCGTCGCCAGGGGCCGCAGTCGTGGGTGCGTCAGCAACGCGTCGCCGAGCGCGGCCATCAGGACGCGCGAAAGCAGCACGACGAGCGCGGGCAAGAACGTCAGCACGTACCCGGCCTGCCCGAAGTGGACGAGCGTGTAGACGACGATCGGCGGCACCGTCCATCCGACGAGAAACCACTCGGCGCGGCCCCAGCCGTAGCGGCGCGCGTACCAGGGCACGAGGAACACGGCCAGCGCCAGCGGCCCCAGGCCGACGAGGACCGATTCCAGCACGTAGCGCGAGATCCGAAGCGTCGTCTCGAACGGCCCGCCCAGAATGGAGGTCGGCTTCACCACGCTGTCGGCGAGCTCGAGCGACGCGGCGAGATACCGATCGAGGCCTCCGCTGAGCCAGATCATCGGCACGAACCACGTCAGCGTCGCAACCGCGATCACCGCCAGCCCGATCACGATCGTGCGGACACGGCGGAGACCGACCACGGTCGCTCCGAGCCACAGCGGGAACAGGAGCAGCAGCACCGACTGGCGCAGTCCACCCGCCAGGCCGAGATATCCCGCCGCGAGCCAGGAGTCGGTCTCACTCCCCTTGAGCGCGCGGAAGGCGAAGTAGGCGACGGTGACCGCGCAGAGCGCCTCGCCGGCGTACGTCAGCCCGACGGCACCGTAGAACCAGAAGAGAGGGCTGACGGCCAGGAGCGTGGCCGCGGCCAGTGCGGTCGCCCGGTCGTAGACCTCCCGGGCGAGATAGAACACGACGAAGGTCGTCAGTCCGCTGAAGACGACGGCGAGCAGCGCATAGGCGGCGGCCGGATCACCGAGCCAGGCGTTCACGATCCGGCCGAGCCCGACGTACAGGATATAGCCCGGAGGATGGGGCTGGTGCTTGCTGACGTCGTACTCGCGCAGCGCGAGCGCGAACTGGACGGCGTCCCAGTTGTAGAGCATCCGCGCGCGGAAGGGCAATCGGGAGAGGACCGTCAACAGCGAGAGCGCCACCGCGCAGAGCAGGTCGAGACGCGGCGCGGTGCAGGACATGGACGGCGGGGAACGACTAGACTTTCTTCTCGTCGTCTCGCTTCGGCGTCTCGTCCTTTTGCGCCTCGTTCACGCCCTTCTTGAACTCCTTGACGCTCGAGCCCAGCGACCGCGCCAGCTCCGGCAGCCGGTTGGCCCCGAAGAGGATCAACACGATCACGAGAATGATCAGCAGTTCCTGATAGCCCAGCCCAAACATGTGGTGCTCCTTTCCTGCGGCCTTCACGATAGCGCGCCCCTACGCCCCCCGCAAGACCCGGTGCTCGCCGACGCGTGTCGTCACTCGGCGGGCATCCATGTGCTCGAGGAGCGGGATGGCGTACTTGCGGGAGATCCCCAGCAGATCCTTGATGTCGCCGGGGCCGATCTCCTTGCGCTCGCGGAGAAGGGCAACCACCTTGTCCTGGATGGCGTCGAGCGCCCGCGTGTGGAAGAAGAGTGACTCCTTCACACGGACGAGCTTTCTCGCTTCCAGGAGGACCTGGAACAGCTCGTGCTCTTCGTCACCCGTCACGCCGGCGTGGGCGAGCGCTTCCTGGGGGCTGGGTGGCGCCGCCTCGGCGTTCATGAAGTCGTGCTCGACCTGATCCACGATCCGCTGCTGCTCGGCGGAGAGCCGGACCTCGTGCGAAGCGAGACGGACCTTGTCTCGCTCGGCCTTGACCGAGGCTTCCGCCTCGAGCGCCGTCATGAGGTGGGCGAACACACGCTCATCGGCGCCTCCGGCCCGGCCGCGCAGCTCCTCGCGCGGCATCCCCGGCCGCAGTGGATTGGCCAGGTGGTACTTCTCCAGCGCGGCGAGCACGAGGCCCCGCAGGCGGGACTGGCTGTCTGCGTGGAGGAACCAGTCGCGCTCGACGGCCACCACACGGCCGCTCGTCTGCAGAGCGTCGAGCAGTCCGCGGAGGCGCTGGGGGCCGTAGGGCACGCGACCGGAGAGCGCCGCCAGCCTCACACCCGACATCCCCACGTGGCGCACGTGCTCCTCGACGACCTCTTCCGGTGTCCCTTCAGCGAGCGTGCGGATGTGGGCGAGGCGGGCCGGAGCCTTGAGCCGCAAGCGCGGCGGGTCGATGTCGAGCAGCGTGCCGCCGCCGATGGTGACGATGGGCGAGTAGGAGCGGATGACGAAGCGATCGCCGGGCAGCGCGATCAGAGGCGCCTCCAGACGGACGCGCGCGAAGGCACGCTCGCCGGGGGCGAGCTCGGTGTGCTCGAGCAGCAGCACGCGGGCCATGACCTCGCTCGTGCCGACGTGGAAGCGCACGCGGTCGCGGTTCTTGAGCGGCCGCGGCGCATCGGGGAGCAGCTCGAGCAGGCCATCCACCAGGACCGACGGAACCAGCGTGCCGGTGAGACCGACCACGTCGCCGCGCTCGACCGCGGCACGCTCCAGGCCCTGGAAGTTGATCGCGGTGCGTTGACCTGCGCGCGCCTCGGGCACTCCGTGACCGTGCGTCTGCAGCCCGCGGATCTTCGCTGTCGCTCCCCGTGGAAAGACCTCCACCCTGTCGTCGACCGCGAACCGGCCGGCCATCAGCGTGCCGGTGACCACGGTGCCGAATCCCTTGACGGTGAAGACCCGGTCGATGGGCAGACGCGGCAGGGCGTCGGTCGAGCGGGCAGGAACGGCCGCAGCCAGCGTGCGCAACACCGCCCGCAGCTCGGGAAGGCCGGCGCCGGTCTTGGCCGAGACGGCCACGATCGGAGCCCCGTCGAGAAACGTGCCGCGGACCAGCCCGGCGACGTCCTCGCGCACCAGCTCCAACCAGTCGGGCTCGACCAGATCGGCCTTGGTGAGGACGACCACGCCCGTTTTGATGCGCAGGAGCGAGCAGATGGCCAGATGCTCGCGGGTCTGGGGCATCACGCCTTCGTCAGCGGCGATGACGAGCATGGCGAGGTCGATGCCCCCGACTCCCGCGAGCATGTTCTTGACGAATCGCTCGTGACCGGGGACGTCGACGATCTCGATGGTGAGTCCGTCCGGCTCCTCGAGAAAGGCAAAGCCGAGATCGATGGTGATGCCGCGGGCCTTTTCTTCGGGCAGCCGGTCGGTGTCGATACCGGTCAATGCTTTGACGAGCGAGGTCTTGCCGTGGTCGATGTGGCCCGCAGTGCCGACGACTATTGTAGCGGGTGCCGCGAGCACGGCTTGACCCGTGGGTGGCCTGCTCAAGGTGCGGAGTGGCTCCGTGGATCTTGCCGATTCATCGATGTGTTGGATTCACCTGCCCGTACTCCCGATTCCCATCGATCGTCCGAGTCGTCATCCCGGGGTCGCTGCTGCGGCGGCGGAGATGACGGCGGCGAGGGCATTGATCTGGGCGGGCAACACCGTGCGGCAATCGAGCAGGAGGCGGTCGTCCACGAGGCGACCGATCGCAGGTGGATTGCCGCGTCGCAGCGCCCCGTCGAGGCTCCGGGCAACCGCCGCGGTCGCGCCCAGCGCCACCGCCGCGGTCGGTAACTCGACGGTCGGCAGCGCTCCGCCTCCGACCTGGCCGCGATCCTCGATGACCTTCGCGTTCAACCGCCGTCGGAGATCGGGACCCAGACGGGCCACCAGTCGCTGGGCGCGCCGGCGCACCGCCACGAGCGGTTCGGTCAAGAGCTGGAGCGTCGGCACGGTCTCGAGCGCCCGGCCGGCATCGTACGCATAGAGCGTCGCCTCCAGCGCGGCCAGCGTGAGCTTGTCGATGCGCAACGCCCGGTTCCACGGGTTCTTCTTGAGGCGCCCCACGAGCTCACGACGGCCGACCACGATGCCGGCTTGCGGCCCACCCAGCAGCTTGTCGCCGGAGAACGAGACCAGGTCGACGCCTGCGGCGACGACTTCCTGCACGGTGGGCTCGTAAGGGAAGCCCCAGTCGCGGAGGTCGATGAGGCTGCCCGAGCCGAGATCTTCCATGACAGGCAGGCCGCGGTCGTGGCCGAGCGCGACCAGCTCGCGCGACGGGACGTCGGCGGTGAACCCGACGACACGGTAGTTCGACGTGTGAACCTTGAGGAGCAGCCCGGTATTGTCTCCGATCGCACCCTGGTAATCCTTCAGGTGGGTGCGGTTCGTCGTCCCCACCTCACGCAAGACGGCGCCGCTGCGCAGCATGATGTCGGGGATCCGAAATTCTCCGCCGATCTCGATGAGCTCACCGCGAGAGACGACGACCTCCTTGCCGTGGGCCAGCGTCTCGAGCGCCAGGAGAACCGCCGCCGCGTTGTTGTTGACGACCAGCGCGTCCTCGGCGCCCGTCAGGCGCCGCAGCAACTCCTCCACGTGCGCATACCGCGAGCCACGCTCTTTGGAGGCCAGGTCGAGCTCGAGGTTGGAATAGCCTTCGGCGACGCTGGCGATGCGCTCGAGGGCGAGCGCGCTGAGCGGGGCTCGGCCGAGATTCGTGTGGAGGACGACGCCGGTGGCATTGATCACCGGCTTGAGCGAGAACGTTCCCTGGCGGCCGATCTGTTCGAGGACCCGCTCGCCCACGGCTGCGGCGTCCGGGGGCTCGGCGTCCTCGCTCATGATGCGCCGCCGCTCGGCATCCAGGACGCCGCGAACGAGAGCGGTCAGGCGTGGCCGCGGGACGGCTACCGTTTCCGGCCGGTCGCCGACCTCGCGCAGCACCTGGTCCACGGCGGGAAGCCGGCGGAGGCGTGCCGCGCGGTCAGCGCTCATCCAGCGTCGCCTCGACCTTTTCGCGAAGGCGCGCGACGACTTCCTGGGCCTCTCGTCGCCAGGCCTGGGCCGTCCAGCCGGCGTCGCGGGCCTGACCGCCGCGACGTACCGCATCCTCGGTGAGCCCGGCCCACAGCTCGTCGAGGTCCGCGGCGGACAGGCGCTGACCCTTGAGCGCGCGGGCCCACTCGACCGCGAGCGCCTCGATGAGGCGGTCGCGCTCCGCAGCGAGCCGCCGCGCCTTGCGCACGAGATCGGCCAGCCGGGGCGGCACGCTCATTCCTTCACGTAGTCCCGCAGGGCATCGACGAGGTTGGCCTCGAACCGCCCGGTGGACGCACAGTTGTAGACGGGCATAGGGCGTAGCTTACCGGATTTGCCGCGACGAAAGGCCTGGGTGCGCATCTTCGAGTTCACCTGGATGCGCGTGACCTGTGGCCCGTTGGACTCGACGAAGACCGTGAACGACACGATCGCCTCGCCCTCGAGCTGATCGCCGCTCAACTGGCCGCAGTCCGCATAGAGGTTGATGGGCGACACGAACTCGTCAGAGGCGATCACCCCGGAATCGCGCGCGATGGCACGCAGCGGCACGTTTTGATGGGCAAGCGCACGCACCAGGGCGCCCCACGTCGAGTCGTACGCGGCCGGGATCTCAGCGCGATACGGCGGCGGCTGGAGCGGCGAGATGTGCAGGCGCGAGCAGCCGGCCAGCGCAAGCGCGCCGGCGACCAGGGCCCTAGCGGTGGTGGTCGATCCCACGGTAGGCGTTTATGAACCGTCGAATGCGCCGTTCATCGAAGTCGTCGAAGGTGTCGATGCGCGTCCAGGCCGTGAGCGCGATGCGCGTTTTCATCGAGGGATAGGGCGCAAGGATAACGTACTTGTCGTACCCCTGGACGACCTTCTTCAGCTGCTCGGCGAGCTCGGGGCACTCGCAGTTGTACTGCACCACCACGCCGCCGTCCTCGAGATTGTGCACCTGGAGCTCGGGCTGGACCGGCCGTGCGTGCACGCCCCAGGGCGCGATGTACGGGAGATGAGGCCCGGACGTCGGTGGCTCGGTGTTGTACGCCTCGTGCGACTCGCCGTTCTGCACGTGACGGTTTCCCTGGTCGGCGGTTTTCATCCCCGGGAGATCGGCTGCGGCGCGGTACGCGAAGTAACCCACTCCGGCGCCGATGACGACGAGCGCGGCCACGACGACCGCCCACCGCCGCTGGCGCCTCGGTCGATTCGTACCGCGGTCGGCCTGCCGCTTCGCCATCGTCCCCCGCTGGCGGAAGCGTGTGGGAGTCGAACCCACCTCCAGCTTGTCTAGAGCCGGACACCGGATTTGAAGTCCGGGAGGCCCACCGGGTTCCTAGACGCTTCCGAAGCCTCCCGGAGTGTACCATCCTGGCGCGATGCCCTCGCCGTGGGCGCTCGGAGGGTTGACGCTCGTGGAGTTGACCCGACGCGTCTGGTCCTCGATCAAGGAAGACGCGGTGATGGAGCGCGCCGCCAGCCTCTCCTACTACTTCCTGTTCGCGCTCTTCCCGACCCTGCTGTTCCTCACGGCGCTGCTCGGTCTGCTGCCGGTTCCCGGTCTCTGGGACACGCTCATGACGTACGCCGCCCAGGTCTTACCAGGGGATGCCGCGACGCTAGTGAACCGGACGGTCAGTGAGGTCGTTCGCGGCGCCAGCGGTGGTCTGCTCTCGGTCGGCGTGCTCGCCGCGCTCTGGGGCGCCTCGAATGGCATGGCGTCGATCGTGATCGCGCTGAACGTCGCCTACGACATCGACGATGTCCGGCCGTGGTGGCTCCGCCGACTCATCGCGCTCACGCTGACGATGGCGTTCTCGGTCTTCACGCTGGTGGCGTTGCTGCTGCTGGTGTTCGGTGAGCGCATCGGTGAAGCGGTGGCGACGTGGTTCGGATTGAGCCAGGCCTTCGCGGTGGCCTGGAACGTCCTCCAGTGGCCGGCCGTCGGCGTGCTCGTCCTTACCGGGACAACGCTCGTCTACCACCTGGCCCCCGCGATCCGGCGGCGGTGGCAGTGGTTCACGCCAGGCTCGGTGTTCGCGCTCCTGGCGTGGCTCGCCACGTCGCTCGGCCTGCGCATCTACTTGAAATACTTCGGCGACTACAACGCGATGTATGGGCCCCTCGGTGGCGTCATCATGCTGATGCTCTGGCTCTACCTGAGCGGGATCGCGCTCCTGGCCGGGGCGGAGATCAATTCCGTCATCGAGCACGCCACGGATCTCAGTGCAGCAGCCCCCTACACCCCTCCCATCAGCGGCGGAAAGAGCGTGACGACGTCACCCGCCGACAGATGACGCTCGGGGCCGGCGTCCTCACCGTTGACGAGAGCGACCCGGGCCATCGCTTCCGGGATTCCTAGCCGAACGGCGACGTCGTCGACCGTCGCGCCGGCAGGAACATCGAGAGCTGTCGCACCGGTCGCTCGGTCGCGCGGAGGAAGGTACGACGTGAAGGTGGCGAAGAGTCTGACTTCGACGATCAACGAGCGCCGGACGCGCCGGCGCCCTCGGCGGAGAGCCGCACCTCGGCGATCCGCAAGCGATCGCCTGGACGGATGACCGCCTGCTTCTCCAGACCGTTCCAGCGGAGGATGTCGCGGACCGGGACACCGTACTGATCGGCGATCGAGCTGACGGTGTCACGAGGCTGGACCACATGGACCTCGCCGCTGACGGCATCTCGCTTGACGCTGCTGACCCGCCGGGGAACCCGCGCGACCGCGGGCCGCGGCTTCGGAGCCAGCGCGGTCCGGATCGCATCGCGCGAGCCCACGGGCACCCGCAATTCGTAGGGTGCGCCGGGGGGCGTGGTACCGCGAACCAGGACAGGATTCAGCTTGCGCAGGGAATCGTCGGGCAACCCGGCGCCACCGGCGAGCTTCTTGAGGTTCGTGGAGGCCGGCACCATGACCTTCTCGATCGCCACCGGGGTGTGCTCGTCGGGTGTGAAGCCGAACCGCCCGGGGTCACGGCCGATCACGGTGGCCGCGTGGATCGCGGGAACGAATTCACGCGTCTCCTGACGGAGGAGCCGAGTCCTGGCCAAGGCCCAGAAGTCGGTCGAGTTCGCCGCCTTGATGGCCCGAATCACTTTCAACTCGCCGGCGTTGTAGGCGGCCTTCGCGAGGGCCCAGGATCCGAACTGGTGGTAGAGGTCGCGCAGGTACTTGGCGGCGGCCGTGGTCGACTTTTCAGGGTCCAGCCGCTCGTCGACCCACTGATCCACGCGCAGACCGTAACGCCGCGCGGTCCCCGCCATGAACTGCCACATTCCCTTCGCGCCGGCCCGTGACACCGCAAGCGGGTTATAGCCGCTCTCGATCATCGCCACGAACGCCAGGTCTTCAGGGAGGCCCTGGCTTCGAAGCACGTCGCGGATCATGGTCAGATAACGACCCGAGCGGTTCAGCCACAGTTCGACGACATCGCGACTGCTTCCGGTGAAACGCTCGATGAAGGCTTGGACCGCGCCGTTGATGACGAGGGGGTACGGCGGGCTCACGACCGTCGCACGGAGCCGGCTCGACTCGGCGAACGCCTCCGCCCAAGCATCCGTGCTGTCGTCAGCCGCTGCAACGTCGGTCAGCGATGCTCCGGAACCACCTTCTTCGGCCAGCCGTTCAACCCACAGGAGCTCGAGGCCGCTCGCATCATCGCGGGAAGACGGGAAGGCTTCGTACTCGACCGCTGCGGCGGGAGTTGAAAACGGATCGGCAGCGACGGGCGTGAGGGTGCCCGGCGCCAAAAAACACAGCAAACTGCCTGTCACGAGAGAGAAACAGGCTCTGATTGTCATGAATGTAAGAAAAGCTTTACCTAAGGGTGTATCACGGGGCAAGACAGGGGGTCAATACTTGACACCCCCTACGCGCTGCAATAAAGTGAGGGCCAAGGATTATGGGTCTATTTCTCAAGCACTTAGCAAGAGGAGGACGGACTGCGGGGTCCAGCCGGATCAGAGGGAGATAGTACGATCACATCACCAGAAACCATGTCGGGAGGACTAACACACGTGAAGAAGATCGTCAGCCTACTCATCGCGGTCACCTTCGTCGCCGGTACCACCGGGTTCGCGTTCGCTCAGACCACCGCACCGATGCCCAAGGCCGAAGACAAGAAGATGGACAAGTCGGCCGACAAGAAGATGGGCGAGAAGAAGATGTCGTCCAAGAGCGCGAGCGGCGCCGTGAAGTCCGCCTCCGCCGACAGCGTGGTCGTGGCCGGCAAGGAGAAGGGCAAGGACGCCGAGTGGACCTTCGCGGTCGACCCGAAGACCAAGGTCAAGAAGGGCGGCAAGGACGTCAGCGCCGCCGATCTCAAGCCGGGCGACTCGGTTCAGGTCCGCTACATGGACCATGACGGCAAGACCGTCGCCCAGTCCATCAGTGTGCGGGGCGGCAGCACGGCGAAGAAGGCCGAAGAGAAGAAGTAAGGCCCCGCGAGCTAACGCGCCGGACGCCGGGGCGGCTGTGGCCCCGGCGTCCATTTCTCGTCGATCCCCGTCATCCACGCGTTCCGCTCACTGAGCTGGACGGTCGCGGTCTCACCACGGCCCACCCGGAGTTCGTCGAGCCAGAAGGTGACCGCGTAGTACCCGACGAACTGGGGCCTCTTCCGAAACGTGTTCCACTCCTGAGCGCCTTGAGCCTGGCCGGGCTTGTTGACAAAAACCGCGTGCTCCACGATCAGGATCCACTGGCCGGCCGGAACATGCTCGAACTGGAAGGTGCCGTCGGCACTGCCAGGAGCATAACGAACGAGGTCCCCGGCGCCCGCGCTGTTCAGCGCCCGCTCGTAGGTACGGCGAACCTCGACGACGGATCGAGCTGACGTCGGGTACGTCGCCGGCTTCACGCGTACCCGGCGCTTGATTTCCTGGAGCTCGTCGAGCAGCGTTCGCGACCAGGGTACGAGCGTGACTCCGATGCCGACCCGGGGTTCGTCCTGGCTGTTGCGCCGGTCGGCCTCGTCCACGGCGCGACCGGCCACCGTCCCGGTGGCCCCATCCGCCGCGGCAACGCGATAGGCGTCGAGCGACAGGTCGAGCGGTGCGCCGAAGGCAGCGGTGGCCATGGCGAGGACGGCAAGCGCGTACCGGCCCTGGCGGACGCTCATCCCCCGGGCGGTTGTGTTCGCCAGCGGTTGTGCATCCAGAGCCACTGCTCGGGAGTCTGGCGGATGGCGGCCTCGATCGTGGAGGTGCATCGAGCCGTCAGTTCGACGACCGCGGCGTCGGTGTCATTCGTCTGGGGCGGAGCGAGGGGTGGAAGAACCATGACTCGGTGGCGGCCGGCGCGTTCTCGGCGGGCAAAGATCGGCAAGACCGGCGTGCCGGTGCGCACGGCGAGAAGCGCGATCGAGCGCGATGTGCTGGCCGGACGCCCGAAGAACGGCACGAAGACGCCCTCACGACGCGACGCGTTCTGATCCAGCAAGATCCCGACGATCCGTCCCTGTCCGAGCGCGCTGAGGACCGGGCGAAGCGCGCGGCGTTTGTCGATCAACTCCACCCCCGTCTTGTTACGGACTGCGTCGGCGAGCGCGTTCAGCGCCGGGGAGTCCAGCGGGCGGATGACGACCGCCAGATGGTAGGGCGACAACCGATGAGCCGCCGACAGGAGCTCCCAGTTCCCGAGATGGGCCGACAGCGCAAGGGCCCGGCCATGCGTGGCCATGACCGCTTCGACGTGCTCCAACCCATCGATGGTGATGCGCTCGAGGAATCTCGGGAGCGGACGCGCGAGAAGCTCACACAACTCGACGAACACGAGGCCGAGATGCCGGCAGGAATCACGGTAGATGCGGCGCCGCTCGGCGGCGCTGCGCTCGGGAAAGACGTGGCCGAGATTCGCCAGCGCCAGCCGCCGTCGGCCCGGGAGGAGGGCGTACGCGATGTCGCCGACGCGGCGGCCCACCCACGCCGCCATCGGTAAGGGCAATCGCCCCACCGTCGCGGCCAGGCCCGTCACCGCGCGGCTGACGACCTTCGGCGCTCCCGGAGAATCTCGATCGGGATGGGGATGAGCGAGAGCACGATCACGATGATCACGACGATGTGAATGTGGCGGTCGATGTTCGGCACCGTCTGACCGAGAAGATACCCCGCCCACGTCATGCTGAGGACCCATCCGGTTCCGCCTACGACATTGTAGAAGAAGAACCGACGATACGGCATGCCGGCGACGCCGGCCACGATGGGCGCGAACGTACGGACGATGGGCACGAAGCGCGCGATGACGATCGCCTTGGCGCCATGGCGGTCGTAGAAGCGCCGGGTGCGTTCGACATGGGCGGGGTTGAAGAGCAGCGACTTCTCGCGCGTGAAGAGCCGAGGGCCGATGCGGGCGCCGATAGCGTAACCGACGTTGTCGCCGAGCACCGCCGCGACGGAGAGCAACACGTTGAGCCACCAGATGTTCAGGTGTCCGGCGGCCGCCACCAGGCCGGCGGAGATGAGGAGCGAGTCCCCGGGCAAAAAGGCGAACAGGCCCGTCTCGACGAAAACGATGACGAACAGGACGGTGTAACCGCCCCACCGGATGAGCGCGTCGAGCGACTGCGCGCCGGTGAGGGCACCGAACAGGAAGTCCAACGACGCGCTACTTGAGCTGGTGCGCGGGCACGCGCTCCCCTGCCGGGACCGCCGCTCCGCCCTTGATGCGCATTCCGTAGAACGAGCGCCACACGAAGACGAGGGCGAGGACGAAGAACACCGCGGCCAGCACGCGGGTCAGGCCGCTTCCGCGCTCGGCGGCCAGGCTCACCGCCAGCTCCACGGCGAGGAGGCCGAACAGCGTGGTGAACTTGATCACGGGGTTCATGGCCACCGACGAGGTGTCCTTGAAGGGATCGCCCACCGTGTCACCGACCACCGTCGCCGCGTGGAGCGGACTGCCCTTCTCCTTCAGCTCGACCTCGACGATCTTCTTGGCGTTATCCCAGGCGCCGCCCGCGTTGGCCATGAAAACGGCCTGGTACAGCCCGAAGAGCGCGATGGAGATCAGATAGCCGATGAAGAAGTACGGCTCGAGGAACGCGAAGGCGAGGGTGGCGAAGAACACGGTGAGGAAGATGTTGAACATCCCCTTCTGGGCGTACTGCGTGCAGATCTCCACCACGCGCTTGCTGTCGGCGACCGAGGCCTTGGTCGTGCCTTCCAGCCGGATGTTCGCCTTGATGAACTCGACAGCGCGATACGCTCCCGTGGAGACGGCCTGCGTCGACGCGCCGGTGAACCAGTAGATGATGGCACCGCCGGTGATCAGCCCGAGCAGGAAGGGCGGATGCAGCAGCGAGAGCTTGTCCAGGTTCTGGGTGAGGCCGGCCGTCAGCACCACGATGATCGAGAAGATCATGGTGGTGGCGCCGACGACGGCCGTGCCGATGAGCACCGGTTTGGCCGTCGCTTTGAAGGTGTTTCCGGCGCCGTCGTTCTCCTCGAGCAGGTGCTTGGCGCGATCGAAGCTCACGGTGAATCCGTAGTCCCGCCGGATTTGCTCGGCGACGCCAGGCATCGTCTCGATCACGGAGAGTTCGAAGACCGACTGAGCATTGTCGGTCACCGGGCCGTACGAGTCGACGGCGATCGTGACCGGGCCCATGCCCAGGAAGCCGAAGGCGACCAGGCCGAAGGCGAAGACGGCGGGAGCGACCATCAGCGCACCAAGCCCGGTGGTGCTGACCACGTAGGCGATACCCATGAGGACCACGATGGTGATGCCGAGCCAGAATGCACTGAAGTTGCCGGCAATGAGACCGGACAAAATGTTGAGCGAGGCGCCTCCCTCGCGCGAGGAGGTCACCACCTCTTTGACGTGGCTCGACTCCGTGGACGTGAAGATCTTGACCAGTTCGGGAATGATCGCGCCGGCAAGTGTGCCGCACGTGATGACGGTCGAAAGCTTCCACCACAGCGTGCCATCGCCAAGATCGCTGACGAGGACCCACGAGGCGAGGTACGTCATCGCGACGGACACAAATGACGTCAGCCACACCAGCCGGGTCAGCGGTGCCTCGAAGTTCATGCGGGCGACGCCAGCATACTGGGCGCGCACCCAGGCCTCGTTGATCAGATACGACGCGCCGCTGGCCACGATCATGAGCACGCGCATCAAGAAGATCCAGACCAGGAGCTGGACCTGCACCGCCGGCTCGCGGACGGCGAGCAGGATGAACGAGATGAGCGCGACACCGGTGACGCCGTAGGTCTCGAACCCGTCCGCGCTCGGTCCGACGGAGTCGCCTGCGTTGTCGCCCGTGCAGTCGGCGATCACACCCGGGTTGCGGGCGTCGTCCTCCTTGATGTTGAAGACGATCTTCATCAGGTCGGAGCCGATGTCGGCGATCTTGGTGAAGATCCCGCCCGCGATACGGAGGGCGGCCGCGCCCAGCGACTCGCCGATGGCGAAGCCGATGAAGCAGGGACCAGCGTAGTCTCCCGGGATGAAGAGGAGGATGCAGAGCATCAGGAACAACTCGACGCTGATAAGCAGCATCCCGATGCTCATGCCGGCCTTGAGCGGGATCGCGTAGACAGGATAGGGCTCCCCCTTCAGGCTGGCGAAGGCCGTGCGTGAATTCGCGAACGTGTTGATCCGGATGCCGAACCAAGCCACACCGTAGCTGCCGGCGATGCCGATGAGACTGAAGAGCAAGATGATGATGACGCGGCTCGCGTCGTAGTGCTGAAGGAAGCCGAAGTACACCACGATGATGATGCCGATGAAAACCTCGAGCAGCAGGATGAACTTGCCTTGGGTGATCAGATACGTCTTGCACGTCTCGTAAATCAGCTCGGAGATCTCGCGCATGGAGGCGTGAACCGGCAGGTTCTTGAGCTGATTGAAGAT
The DNA here is from genome assembly GCA_003220615.1 of Candidatus Rokuibacteriota bacterium. Lineage (GTDB taxonomy): Bacteria > Methylomirabilota > Methylomirabilia > Rokubacteriales > CSP1-6 > 40CM-68-15. The sequence continues at coordinate 3,123 of QHTB01000146.1, read as the reverse complement.
CACGAGGCCGAAGACGAGGCCGAGCCCGCAGACGATCAGCCCCAACATCAACAGCGTCCGCCCGGGCACACCCGAGAAGGCGATCCCTCCGAGGTCGGGGATCTTGAGGCTCGCCTCGCCGCCGCTATGGCTCGACGCCGGCGCCGGGGTCTGGGCAAGCGCCGGAGCGATCACGACCAGAACCGCCACCAGCACCGCGACGATCGTGAACAGCGCGATGAGCGCTCGGCGGGCGTGCGACGGCGGAATGCGAGTGCTGTCACTCATGCTGTGGACTCCTGAGTTGGGCCGGCTGCCACGGCGGTTGATCTTCGGTCTGGTCGTCCGCATGGACGCAGGGCACGAATTCGCGGCTCAGACTACGCGAGGGCGTCTGGGCTGTCAATGGGAAATGATTCCCAAGCGTCAGGAAAGTCACTGAGTTGACACACTTTGTGGGCGCTGAGTACGATGCCCACACGATGCATCGCCTCACGTGTCCCACCTGTCATGCCGACGTCGTCTGGCCGGGCAATCCGCACCGCCCATTCTGCTCGCTCGTCTGTCGGCTGATCGACCTCGGTGTCTGGCTCGATGAAGGGTATCGTATCGATGAGAGGCAACATTCCGACAATGTTTCGTAAGACGTCTGGCGCCATCCTGTGCCCATCGTGCGGCCGCCTGACCAACGCTGACGCGCTGGTCTGTCTCGTCTGTGGTCGGCGCAATCCCGGCATGTGGGGCTTCGGCGGCACCCTCGGCACACTCTTCCGGCGCTGGAATTTCATCAATGCCGTCACGGTCCTCTGCGTGGTGCTGTACGTGGCGAGCATCGTGTTGGACCCGGCCTCAGCGCTTCGGCCGCGAGGCGTCTTCGATGCCTTCGCGCCGAGCGACCGCATGCTCTTCTCGCTCGGCGGGGCGGGAACGATACCCTGGGCGTACGGGCACTGGTGGACGCTGCTGACCGGCATCTATCTCCACGGCAGCATCCTTCACATCCTGTTCAACTTGCTCTGGATCCGTCAGCTCGGTCCGGCGGTAGAAGATATGTTCGGGCCGGCGCGCCTGGTCGTGATCTTCACCGTGTCGGGCGCGCTCGGTTTCGTCGCCTCCAACCTGGTCGGCGTGCCGTTCACGATCGGAGCGTCCGGCGCCATCTTCGGATTATTGGGCGCCATGGTCGCGTACGGACGGAAGCGGGGCGGTGTGTTCGGCGGCCTCATCCTGCGGCAGTACGGGCAGTGGGCGCTCGTGCTGTTCATCTTCGGGTTCTTCATGTCCGGCGTGAACAACTTCGCCCACGCCGGCGGCTTCATCGGCGGGTTCCTGGCTGGACTCTCGCTCTCGGCGGCCGAGCGCGGGCGCGAGCAGAGCTTCGACCGCATGCTCGCCGCCCTCTGCATCATCGCCACCGTGCTCGCCTTCGCCCTCCAGTTCGGCTCTGCGCTTCTCTAGCCCGCCGGGCGCGTAGGGACCTCATCCGCGGGGAGACGTCTGCCTCCGCATGCGTCGCCTCTCGCGCAGCGGCGCGTAGAACGATGCGATCTGTTTCCGCGTCTCGTACGCGAGACGCTGCTTCAGGGTGCGGTGCAACGGCTCGAAGGGTCGGTCGGGATACGTCTTCGATTCCTGGGCGCCCGTCTGGAGGATCCACAACGAGGGATTGCGCTCGAATCCCATGCGCTTCTCCGTGGGATGGAGTCGCACCCGACCGGGCGGGAACGAAAGGTCCCCGCCTCCCCACGGTCTTACGGCGGCAAGGTAGGCGTGATCGCGGACCGCGTCGGCGACACTGAACCAGCGATATCGGTCCCGATGGCGAACGAGGTGCTCGGCCAGGACCTTCTCCTCCCCGGTCGGCTCGAGCGGGAGCGGCTCTTGATTCACGACGCGCTCCGGCGACGCCTCGATATCGTGAGCGTGGATCACCCCGTTTTGCCGGACCAGCGGAAACAGGTTGCCCAGGTACCAGTGAGCGAATTCGGCGCTGTGGTCGGAGTCCACGAAGAGGAATCCGATCTCCGGTGCCGACCGCCAGGTGCCCGGGTCGCCGTACACGCGCGGAAATTCCTCACGGACGTCGCCGACGACGACCTCGACGCGGTGGGCGAGGCGGGCCGTCTTCACCGTCCGCTTCGTCAGCGCCGCATAGATCGGATCGAGCTCGAATGAAATGATCCGCCCCTTGTGGTTGTCCTCGAGGGCGGCTGCCATGTGGAGCGTGGTCCAGCCCCGCTTCGGAGAGAACTCGATGATCAACTCGGGCTCGATGAAGCGGGTCATGAGGTAGAGGAGTCGGCGCTCCTCCCCGGCATAGGACTTCCCGATCGTCGGAATGAAGGCGTCGAAGCGCTGCAGTCGCTCGACGTCCGGTGCATATCGCGTGTAGAGCTCGACCACCAGCTCTTTGCCCCATGCGTCCATGATCACTCCATGCGCGTAAGCATCGCGGCCGGAGACTGCGGGCGCGTTGACGGATCACAGAAACACGAGCGCCCGGGCGGCTTCACCCGGGCGCGTGATTTACCCCGGCGGCGACCTACTCTCCCACGCCGTTACCAGCGCAGTACCATCGGCCCAGGAGGGCTTAACTTCCGTGTTCGGGATGGGAACGGGTGTGGCCCCTCCGGCAATGCCACCGGGAACTTTTCCGAACACGGAGATCCTCGAGTGCAGCCAGACGACGCATCGTCTCCGATTGTCGTCGTTATGAGTTCATATGTGGTCAAGCCGCACGGGCGATTAGTACCGGTCAGCTGAACACCTTACGGTGCGTACACCTCCGGCCTATCAACCTCGTAATCTACGAGGGCCCTTCAGGGGGCTTACGCCCCGGGAGGTCTCATCTTCAGGCGGGTTTCGCGCTTAGATGCCTTCAGCGCTTATCCCTGCCGGACATAGCTACCGAGCAATGCGCCTGGCGGCACAGCTCGCACACTAGCGGTCCGTCCACCCCGGTCCTCTCGTACTAGGGGCAGCTCCCGTCAAACCTCCTCCGCCCGCGACAGATAGGGACCGAACTGTCTCACGACGTTCTAAACCCAGCTCACGTACCGCTTTAATGGGCGAACAGCCCAACCCTTGGGACCTGCTCCAGCCCCAGGATGCGATGAGCCGACATCGAGGTGCCAAACCTTGCCG
>QHTB01000071.1 GCA_003220615.1 Candidatus Rokuibacteriota bacterium | reverse complement strand
ATCATTCCCTGGGATGCTTCTACGCCGGCAAAAGTCGCTCGTGATCGGCGTCGCCGTGGTGTGGATCTTCACGGGCCCAATCGCTATGGTGTTCAGTGGTTGCGCCGCGATGGCGGGCATGTGCGAAGCGCCATGCGGCACCGGGGCTCCGATGGTTGCCGCAGCTGAAACCGTGCCTATCCTTACGCCGGTCCGTGCGTCTGTGCCCGCGACGGCGGAGTCCTGCCCTCGCGGCGTCGTCCGTGTCGTCGAGCTTCCTCCCAGACCTGCTTCCCTCTCCGCCTAGCCCGTAGTCTGTCCGCATAACGGGAACGCGCCGGCCGGAGTCCGTATTCCGCCCGGGGGAGGGAGTGCCCGAGTCCGTGATCAACTGGCTCATCGAGACGTCGCTGCGCAACCGCTTCCTGGTGGTTGGCTTCTTCCTGCTCGTCGGCGCCTGGGGATACTGGGCGCTGCTGACGACGCCAATCGACGCCATCCCCGATCTCAGCGACAACCAGGTCATCGTCTTCACCGACTGGACGGGCCGCTCGCCTCAGGAGGTCGAGGACCAGATCACGTATCCGCTCACCGTGAGCCTCCAGGGTCTTCCCGGCGTCCGTGTCGTCCGCTCGTCGTCCGCGTTCGGGTTCTCGATGATCAACGTGATCTTCGAGGATGCGGTGGATCTCTACTTCGCGCGCTCCCGCGTCCTCGAACGGCTCAATCTCCTGACGAAGTCCCTTCCCACCGGCGTGGTGCCCACGCTGGGGCCGGACGCCACCGGCGTGGGCCACGTCTTCTGGTACACGGTCGAGGGGAAAGGCTATTCGCTGAGGGACCTTCGCTCCATCCAGGACTGGTTCATCCGCTACCAGCTCAACTCCGTGCCGGGCGTCGCCGAGGTCGCCAGCATCGGCGGCACGGTCCAGCAGTACCAGATCGACGTCGATCCCACCCGGCTGCGGGCCTACAAAATTCCGCTGTCCGCCGTAGTCGACGCCGTCGTGCGAAGCAACCGCAACGTCGGCGGCAACGTCATCGAGGCGAGCGGGACCTGGTCGGTGATCCGCGGGCTCGGTCTGATCGAGAACGTGCATGACATCGAGCACATCGTCGTCGGCGCCGAGAACGGTGTCCCCATCTTCGTCAGGCAAGTGGCGTCGGTGAAGATCGGCGACGCCTTCCGGGCCGCCGCGCTGGTGAAGGGCACTGAGGAAGCCGTGGGCGGCGTGGTGGTGGCCCGCTACGGCGTCAGCACAGTGGACGTGATCAACCGGGTGAAGGACAAGATCCAGGCGCTTCAGGCCGGGCTGCCCCGAGGCGTCAGGATCGTGCCGTTCTACGACCGCTCGGCGTTGATCGAGCGCGCGGTGGACACGCTGAAGCGAGCGCTGATCGAGGAGACCATCGTCGTGACGGTCGTCAACATCCTCTTCCTTCTGAACCTCCGCTCGGTGTTGATCGTCACGATTCCGCTGCCGCTCGCGGTGCTGACGGCGTTTCTCTTCATGCGGTACCTCGGAATCAGCTCCAACATCATGTCGCTGGCGGGGATCGCCATCGCGATCGGTGTGCTGGTGGACGCGGCGATCGTGGTGACCGAGAACGCCTTCCGCTTCGTGGAGCAGCGGGGCGTCAATACCCGCAATCGCCGTCGGGTCGCCGAGACGGTGTTGGACGCCACGCGGCTCGTGGGCCGGCCCATCTTCTTCTCGCTCGCCATCATCATCCTGGCGTTCCTACCGGTGTTCGCCCTCACCGGCCAGGAGGGCAAGCTGTTTCACCCGCTCGCGTACACCAAGACGTTGGCCATGGCCGGGGCGACGATCCTGTCGGTGACGCTCGTTCCCGTGCTCTGCAGTCTCCTCATCGGCGGCAGGGTTCGGGGCGAAGAGCACAACCCGGTGATGCGCCCGCTGGTGTGGCTGTATCGCCCCGTGCTCGACCTCGCGCTGCGGTATCGCGCCGTCACGCTGGCCGGCGCTCTCGTCGTCGTGGCCGGTGCCGTCGCGCTGGTGCCTCGCATTGGCTCCGAGTTCATGCCTCCATTGAACGAAGGCGATCTCATGTTCATGCCGGTCACCGATCCGTCCATCGGCCTCGGCCAGGCGATCGAGATCACCCGGAAGCAAAACGAGGCGCTGCAGAAGTTTCCGGAGGTCGCCTCGGTCGTCGCCAAGATCGCGCGGGCGGACACGTCGACGGACCCGGCACCGGTCAACATGACGGAGACCGTCGTGAATCTGAAGCCGGCACGCGAATGGCGGCTGGGGATGACGCGCGACAAGCTCATCGGCGAGCTGGACGTAGCGACCACGCTGCCCGGCGTGTCGAACATCTGGACCCAGCCGATCATCAATCGCATCAACATGCTGACGACCGGCATCAGGTCCGAGGTCGGCGTGAAGGTCTTCGGGAACGACCTCAACGTCCTCCAGGAGGGGGCCCGGGCCGTCGCCGACGCGCTGCGCTCGGTCCCGGGCGCTGTGGACGTCTATCCCGAACAGGTGACCGGCGCGCCCTACCTCGACGTGCGCGTGAACCGGGAAGCCGCGGCCCGCTATGGCATCACGGTCGGCGCGATCCAGGACGTCATCGAGACCGCAGTAGGAGAGACGAACCTCACGCTGACGATCGAGGGGCGCCAACGGTTCCCGGTGCGCGTCCGCTACGCTCCCGAATACCGCAGCGACCCCGCCGCGCTGGCCGGAGTCCTTGTGACGGCGCCCAACGGCACGCAGGTGCCGCTGGGGCAGGTCGCGGAGATTCGTCACGTGTCAGGGCCGTCCATGATCTCGAGCGAGAACGGCCTGCTCGTCGTGACCGTGCTGCTCAACGTGCGCGGGCGCGACGTCGGCAGCTTCGTCGAAGAGGCGCGCCGGGTCATCGCCGAGCGCGTCGCGTTGCCCCAAGGCTCGTACATCGAGTGGAGCGGCCAGTACGAGAACGAGCGCCGGGCTCGCGAGCGCCTGCAGATCGTCATCCCACTGGTGCTCATCGTGATCTTCGTGTTGCTCTATCTGACCTATCGATCGGTGCTCGACGCCGCCCAGGTGCTCCTCGCCGTGCCCTTCGGCCTGGCCGGCGGCATCTATCTGCTCTATGCCCTCGGCTACAACTTCTCGGTCGCCGTCTGGGTCGGATTCATCGCGCTGTTCGGCACCGCCGTCCAGACGGCGGTCGTCATGGTGATCTACCTCGAAGAGGCCGTGAGCAAGAAGCGCGAGGCGCTCGACGGCCGGCTCACCCGCGAGGCGCTGATGGAGGCGGTCAAGGAAGGCGCGCTGCTGCGGCTCCGTCCCAAGGTGATGACCGTCTCGACGGTGGTCGCGAGCCTGCTGCCGATCATGTGGAGCCATTCGACCGGCGCCGAGGTGATGAAGCCGCTGGCGACGCCGGTGTTGGGCGGCATGGTCAGCTCGCTCGGTCTGGTGCTGATCGTCACGCCTGTCATCTTCTACTGGTTGAGGGAACGCGAACTGCGCAAAGCTCAAAAGGAGGGAACGTCAATGAGGCGTGTCACTGCAGTCGTCACAGCGCTCGTTTTGACGCTCGGGATCGCCGGCGGTGCGTGGACAGCCGAGAAAGCAATCGCGACCCAGAAGACCAAGGACGTGCTCGTCATGCTGAAGAGCGAGTCCGGGCAGTGGAAGGAGGGCAAGAACTCCTTCGTCCTGGAGCTCACGTCGCCCACGGATCAGCAGCCGGTCGACGCCGGGAAGGTCTCGTTGAATACGAGCATGGCGATGCCGGGCATGGCTCCGATGATCACGGGGGCGACCCTGACACCGGAGAAGCCCGGACGATACACGGGGACGATCGAGTTTTCCGACCGCGGCACGCGCCAGGTGACGGTGACCTGGGACGGGCCGGCTGGGAAAGGCTCGACGAAATTCTCCGTCCCGGTTCGGTGACGGCCATGAGGCGATCGCAATGCGTGTCGTTCGTCTGGGCACTGGCAGTCGTGGTGCTCGGGGCCAGCACTGCCGTCGCTCAGTCGGCCGGAGACGTCACCGTCGACGAGCTGGTGACCCGCTCCTTGGCCGACAACCCTGATCTCCGTGCGGCGCGCGCCGAGATCGACGCGGCCATCGGCCGGCTTCGGCAAGCCGGCTTGCGCCCTAACCCGATGCTGGAGCTGGGGGGGCAGAAAGCACTCAGCTCCGACAACAACCTCACCGTAGGGGTCAGCGTGCCGCTGGATCTCAACGGTCGGAAGGAGGGCCGCGTCGGCGTCGCGGAGCGCGAAGTCGAGCTGAAGCGTGCTCAGGCGCGGGACCGCGAGCGGCGTCTGGCGGCCGACGTGCGAATGAAGGCGGGCGAGCTTCTGGCGGCGCGCCGCGGTCTCGACGTGGCCGATGAGCTGCTGCGATTGAATCGTGATGCCTTGAGGCTGGTGCGGGATCGGGTTCGCCAGGGCGCTACACCGGCGCTCGACGAGACTCTCATGCTTGTCGAGGTCAACCGTCTTGACGCGAACCGTCAGATGCAGGCCAGTCGGGTCGAGGTCCTGTCGCTTCAGCTCAAGGCGCTGGCCGGCATGGCGCCAGATGCTCCGCTCGCACTTCGTGGCGATCTGGCCTCGAGTGCCGACCCGCCTGCCGTCGAGGATGCCATCCGGTTGGCGCTGGCCACGCGGCCGGATCTCGACGCCGCGCGGGTGGACGTCTCGGCGAGCCACGCCAGAGTTCGCAAGGAGCAGGCCGAGGGGCGTTGGGACGCCAGCGTCAACGTCGGCTATCAGCGTCAGGACATGGGATTCGGCCTGCTCGGGTTGACCCCGAGCGGCACCACGCGGCCGATTCAGGATGTCTTCCACTTCTTCGGTGCCGGCGTGAGCGTCATGCTCCCCGTTCGAAATCGCAACCAGGGCAACATCGCCGCGGCCCAGGCCGAGACGCAGGCCGCCGAGCGGCGGGTCGAGTTCGCGGAGCTCCTGGTGCGCCAGGAGGTCGCCGCCGCCCTCGCTCAATACGCCGCGGCGCGCCGATCGCTCGAGATCTACGGGCGGGGCGTGCGCGACGTCGCCGCGCGAAATCTCGACGTCGTGCGCCAGAGCTATGCGCTGGGGCGCGGCTCGCTGCTCGACGTCATCGCCGAGCAGCGGCGGTACATCGACATTGAAAATGGCTACACCGATGCGCTGAAGCAGGTGTACGACGCCGGCGTCGAGATCGCGCGCGTGACCGGTACGCCGGCGCTCGCGCCGGGGAGGTGAGCGGTGGACCGCGATGACGAGGAGATCAAAGGGCGGGCCGGGCGTCGCCACGCCGCCCTGGCGGCCGTCGCGGTGCTTCTGATGGTCGTCGGCGCGGCCGGCGGAGTCATATGGAGCGAGCGTCGAAGTCGCGGAGATTCGGCCAAGGCGCAGGCTCCACAGGCTCGAGCGGCCTCGTCAGCGGCGGGTGCGACAGAAAGTGCTGGCAAAGGTGAGGAGGCGCTGGAGATTTCGCTCACCCTCGATGCGATCGCGCGCTCGGGCATCAAGATCGCCGAGGTCAAGAGTGGAGCGGCAACGGCAGTACTCGCGGTTCCTGCCACGGTCACGTCGAACGCCTACCGCGACACGAAGGTCAACGCGCTCGTCGCCGGAATCGTACGCGATGTCTCGGTCGAGCTCGGCGCCGCGGTGCGCCGCGGCGAGCCGCTGGCGGTCATCGTCAGCTCGGATCTCGCCGACGCCCAGATGAAGTACGTCTCGATGCGCGCCATGCTGGAGGCGGACCACCAGAAGCTCGAGCGGACACAGAAGCTGGTTGCGCTCGGCTCGGCGAGTCGGCAGGAGCTCGAAGAGGTGACCGCCCTCCACACTGGCCACGAGACCGAGGTCGCCGCGGCCCGGCAGCGCCTGCTCCTGCTCGGCTTGTCTTCTGACCGTTTGGACCGCCTTCAGAACGCCGCGCAGGTCGTATCCGAGGTGACGGTGCCGTCACCCGCCGACGGCCTCGTCATCACGCGCAGCGTGAACCCCGGGCAGGTCGTCAATAGCGGCCAGGAGCTCTTCGTCGTCACCGACCTCGGGACGGTGTGGATCATCGGCGATCTCTACGAGAGGGATTTCCCGCGCGTTCGCGTCGGATCCCAGGCCACGGTCACAGTGCCGTCGGCACCCGACGGCAAGATGCAAGGCCGCGTCGCGTACATCGACCCGCGAGTCGATCCGGGCACGCGAACGGCCAAGGTCCGCGTCGAGGTATCCAATCGGAGTGGCGACCTGCGGCTCGGAATGTTCGTCACCGTGGCTTTTCAAACGAACGCGACGGAGCACGTGACCGTCGTGCCCCGCGCGGCTGTGCAGACGATCGGCGACCGCTCGGTCGTCTACGTGCCGGCGGACAGCGACGAGGGCAAGTTCGTCGAGCGTCGAGTAAAGCTCGGAGCTCGGTCGGCAGAGTTCGTCCAGGTGCTCGAGGGGCTCACGCCAGGCGACAAGGTCGTGACCGAAGGCAGTTTCTTCCTGCGAGCCGAGGCCGCGAAGACTCGATAGGGCTCTTGACCTTGCCTCGCCTGCTGCTCTACGACGCGAGCGAGCCGGGCATCATCCTGCTGAAGGGACCACGCGGGCTACAACGACGCCATGGAAGCGGCTCGGCTCACCCGCCGCTCCAGTCGAACGCGGAGTAATGGCCGTTGCGGCCGACGTTACTCCAGTCGAAGCCGTGGTCCGTGTACGTCGAACGCGTGGCCCGGGCGGCGGCGAGGCGGCTCGACACGAAGTGCCTCACCTTGTCGATCCAGACCTCCGAGCCGTCACGGCCCTCGATCCCCTCGATCTCGACGTCGAGCACGCCGGGGATCCGCGCCGAGCGCTTCCGTCCCTGCTTGGCGAAGTGGATGGCGACGGTACGCGTCGGAAGCCACGTCGTGACGAGCGCGGCGATGTTCGCCATCACGCCACCAGCACGGCCCGCGAAGATCGATTCGAGCGCTCGCCGCTGGTCGGCCGTCGCCCGCTCGTCGACGTAGACTCCGGCCGTCCAGTTGCCCTCGCCCATCGGCCCCGGCGTGTGGACCACGAGAGCCGCGTGCGTTCCGTCGAGGGCGACGGTGCCGAACCGCCCGCGCTCGACCGCGAACACCACCGGGACGTCGCACGTCCCTTCCGTCGGCCGCGCCATGGCCCCGCCCCGGGCGTTTCGCGGGCCGAGCAAGCACGGGCAGAGGACCTCGCAGTTGCAGTTCTCGAGATACTCGCCCTTGATTGTCCACGGCTCCGCCATGCGCATCCTCCAGCTGTCGACGGTCGCGGGCATCGTACCACCTGAGTCTCGTCGCGGGCGCTTGACCATCCGCCCCAAGCTCGCTAGGCTCGGCCGCGTCCTTCGAAGCTGTTCACCGGAGGTACCCATGGCGACCGCGACGAAGACCCGTTGGCAAATGAGCGGGCAGGGTTACGAGTTCTGCAACTGCGACTTCGGCTGTGGCTGCAACTTCGGCGGCTTCCCGAATTCGAAGGACGGCAGCTGCCGCGCGCTCGTCGGCTTCACGGTGACGAGGGGGCGCTGCGGCGACACCGACCTCGCCGGCGTGACGGGCGCCGGGATCTTCGTGTGGCCCAAGGCGATTCACGAGGGCCACGGCAAGGCCGCCTTCATCGTCGACCCCGCCACCACCGACAAGCAGGTCGAGGCGCTCTCCCAGATCTTCACAGGGCAGCTCGGTGGGATGCCGTGGGAGCTGCTCGGACCGACCTTCCAGGTCGTCGGACTCCTGAAAAAGAAGATCACCATCGAGGGCAGCGGGCGCAAGAGCACGTTTCGCATCGACGGCGTGGGCGAGGGCCGCGGTGATGCTTTGAAGAACCCGGTCACGGGCGAGGACCACATCGTCAACGTCGATTTGCCCACTGGCTTCATCTGGAAGAAGGGCGAGGCAGGGCAGGGCTCGTTCCGGGCGTCGGCCGCCGGCCTCTCGGTCGAATTCAATAAGACGAACTGGATCTACTACCAGTACGACTGGTCGAACGCCGCCTGAGGCGGCGGGCACGCGCGCGATGAGCGAGGCGGCGTTCGAAGCTCTGCTCCGTCGCGACCGTGTCATCGTCGGCGCGGCACTGGCAGCGCTCACCATCGCCGCCTGGCTCTATCTCCTTCACCTGGCCTCCGCGATGTCGGACATGGCGATGCTCGACATGCCGACGATGCCGGGCATGGCCATGGCCATGCCCGCGGTGCATGCCTGGAGCTGGGTCGAGGTCGGCGTGCTCGTCGTCATGTGGGGCGTGATGATGATCGCCATGATGACGCCCACCGCCGCGCCGATGATCCTCATGTTCTCGACCATCCACCGGCGCCGCACAGCGGAAGGTCGCCCGGCGGTACCGACGGCGATCTTTGTCCTTGGCTACCTCGTGGTCTGGACGATCTACAGTGTTGTCGCGGCGCTCGCGCAAGCCGGCCTCCACTCCGCGGCGATGCTATCGTCTGCGATGGCGGCCACGAGCCCGCTGCTCGCCGGCGGACTGCTCGTTGCTGCCGGCGTGTTCCAGTGGACGCCGCTCAAACGCGCGTGCCTCGCCACCTGCCGCTCACCGCTCTCCTTCTTGATGATCGGCTGGCGCGAGGGCCGCTGCGGGGCTTTCGTGATGGGCCTGCGCCACGGCCTCTACTGCCTTGGGTGCTGCTGGGCAGTCATGGCGCTGCTGTTCGTGGCAGGCGTCATGAACCTCCTCTGGGTCGCCTTCATCGCGGTGGCCATTTTGGTAGAGAAGGTCGTGCCGCGCGGCGATTTGATCGGCCGTCTTGCGGGCGTGGTCCTCGTCGCCGCTGGCGTGCTGATCCTAGCCCGCGCGTCATAGGCTGACCGCTCATCGCGAGAGCGCCGGAAGCGTCCGGCAGCGAGCAAAGCGCGTGAGAAGCTGGCGAAGCCTGCGAAGGTTACGAAGCCCCTAGCGCTTGGGGCACCTACGGCTCTAGCGGGTTAGGACTGCTTCCAGCGGGCGCGAGCGGCGTTTGTCTGGCTCGACTGGTGCCGCGCGTCGCGGAGGACCTGGACCGCGGATGTTCCGAACATCAGGGCGATCGCCAGGCCGACGAGAATGTCCGGCCACGCGGACCCGGTGAGCGCGACGCCGCCGGCCGCCAGGAGGACGCTCGCATTGGCGATCACGTCGTTCCGCGAACACAGCCAGGCCGAGCGCATGTTGATGTCGTCACCGCGGTGACGCCACAGGAAGATCAGGACGGCACCGTTCGCCGCGAAGGCGAGACACCCGATGCCGATCATGAGGTCCGGGGACGGTACGAGTCCGCGAGCGATCTTGACGACCACCTCGGCCAGCACGCCGGCGCCGAACGCCGCCATGATGCCGCCCTTCAGGAGCGCGGCCCGCGCCTGCCAGGCGGTTCCCCGACCGACGACGTAGAGGCTGAAGCCGTAGACGATGGCGTCGCCGAGCATGTCCACCGAATCGGCAAGGAGCGCCGTGGAATGGCTGGCCAGCCCGGCGACGAGCTCGACGACGAACATGACGGCGTTGATCCACAGAACGATCGTCAACATCCGCCGCTGGCGTTCCGGAATGTCGAATCGGAAGTCGCAGCACTCGTCCATGACATCAGTATGTCGCGGACGGCATCGCTGTGTCAGGCCCCGCTGTTCACGACCCCGATGCCGGCCGCCACCGCGAGGGCGCCCACGGCCTGGAGCAGGCTGATCGGTTCGCCGAGCACCAGCCAGGCGATCACCAGCCCGAACACCGGCGACAGAAAGACGAACATGTTCACTCGGGCGGCCGAGTACGTGCGGATGAGCCAGACGAAGAGGACGAAGCCGGCAGCGGCCGCCACGACGCCGAGGTAGATGACGCTCGCGACCGCGGCGGCCGTGAAGTGCCAGGTCGCGCGCGGTTCGAGCAGAAGCGTCAGGAGGCCCATCACCGGGACCGCGCCGGCGACGTTCCAGGCGATGACGGAGACGGTGTGGAGCTCGCGCGGCATCGTCTTGTTCATGATGGTGTTGGCGCTCCAGGCCAGCGCGCCGAGCAGGACGAGGAGGTCTCCGAGCAACGCCCCGCCCGCCGTCCCGCGCTCGATCAGCACCAGCACGACGCCGATCAACGCGAAGGCGGTCCCGGCCGAGCGCCGGACGGTCAGCCGTTCGGATGGCACGAAGCGCGGCAGGAGAAGCAATGTGAAGAACGGCTGCACGTTGAAGAGGATGGCCGCGCGCCCGGCCGTCGTCATCGTGAGTCCGAGGTAGAGCAGGGCCTGGTTCAAGACGAACGCCGCCGTCTGGGCGGCGATGAACCACGCCGCACGTCCCCGGTAGATCAATGGGAGCTTGCGCCACCCTACGTAGGCGACGAGGACGATCGTGGCCAGCAGCATCCGAAGCGTGAGCGAGCCGAACACCGGGAGATCGCGCAGCCCGAGCTTGACCATCGTGTACGACGCGCCCAGGATCGCCATGACGAGCACGGCCAGCCCGACGGCACGCGTGTCCAATCGGCCGACGACCGGGTTGCCCACGGAAGGCTGTCAGGTCGAGCTCCGGGCGCACGGCTCTTCAGGCGCGCCACGAGGAGGGCGCGGCGACGGTCGACGTTGCCTGGCAAGGCCGACGTCCGTAGCCCTCTGAAGGCGAGTACGGAGCTGGAGCAGGGACGGTTTATGGCTGTTTCGTCAGACCCGCTCTGACAACCATATGCGTGCAGTCCCCCTCGAGCGCGGACCCAGTGAAGGTCATGCCCGTTCTAGTAACGGGATTAAGGGACCCGACTCCCTGAAGAATCATGACTCCGTTGACTGCACAGTTACCGGTGGCCGGCACGCGCAGCTTCAGGAGGAAAAAGTTGTTGGAAAGGACAGCTCCGGACAGATCAAAGGAGACAGGGGGATCGCCTTGCGGAGATCCAGTTCCGTTGCCCCCGAGTTTCATGCCATCGCGCGTGATCGTGAACGTGGCGGGCACTAACGCATCGCCCCTGGCAAGCCACATCTCCGGGTTCACTTGAACCGTCATGGGTTGGAGGTTCTGCGGCTGGACTACAGTGAAGCCCGCCGCCGGGCCGTTGGGTTGCCCACCCGGGCCTGCGGGGAAAAGGAAAAAAACTGTTCGAAGTCGAGCGGCGAGCCCGGAGAGGTGGACCTGACCGCTCTGCGGAATTGCACCGAGTTCGCCGAACCAGCCCACGTTCCAGCCAGCGCCTGCGCGGTGCCATCGTCCGCGATGGCCGCCGTGATGTTGTTGATCTGTCTTTGGAGGCTGGACGTTGCGGTCTGTAGATTCGAGATCTGCTGTTGTAGGGCTGTGTTCTGCGCTTGGAGCGCATCGATCTGGGCGTTCACTGCGGGGAGGCCGCCCGGCTGAGCCAGTGCCGGTGCTGCGATGAAAATAAGCGATAGCGCGACAAGAAGAAAGGAAGTCGTGAACCCTCCTCCACTATTTATGGACCATGAGGTTAGCCGAGGCCCAAAGGAAGATGCAATAAGACGAGTGACTCATCGGTGAGGACATGCCCGGCACGCGCGTCCGGTAGGCCGGTCACGAGGACGCGCGGCGACGGTGGTTGCCTGGCAGAGTGCTGGCGTGGCACGGTCGAGTACGGGTTCACCCGTGATCGTGGGCCTGCTTACGCGCAGCAAACCCCTCGTCCGAGCGACGTCACCGTTCAGGGACCTTATGGGGCGCGGGGGCGTGATCTGGCTTGAGCCACGACGACCTTCTTCGCGGACGTACGCTGGTAGAACCCGGTCCACTTTGCCAAATTCTTTGCCACGCAGCCCGCCGACCTTCCTATCGAACAGCCAACCAAGTTCGAGCCGGTGATCAACCTCAAGACAGCCAAGGCGCTCGGCCTGACCATCCCGCCGTCGCTGCTGTTGCGGACCGATCAAGTGATCCAGTGAGCGACCGCGCGTGGCAGCATCCCTGACTCCGCGTCCACCGGTACGGATACACTTTATATAAGAACCATAAATTATATTTTATGCCTTGACAAACGCCACCTCTAGGTCCACAGTCTTGCTGCAGTACCAGGCTGTCGCGCGCTGTCGGAGCGGAACAACCGACGGCGCGTCTGCTTCAACGTCGTGACGGCCAGGTCGCGAGGTGCAGTGAGGCTGCGCCTCTCGCGCTGGCATGCGCGGCTCTCGCGTAGAGCCGTTGTTCGCGCGCGGGAGCACCGACGTGAACGAAGGTCCAATAGAGACCCCGGCAGCCACGCGCGTCCAAGATCGCTCGGGCGTCGACAGCGATAGCATTTCGAGCAGCTCAAGGGAGGTTCCGCAATGAAACCAGAACGCGCCGCGAACATTAAGTACGGAGTCTGGGGTCTGATTGGTGGGGCCGTGCTCGCAATGATTGTCGGCTTCGGGTGGGGTGGCTGGACGACCGCCGGCACGACCCACGAGATGACCGACAAAGCGGTCGTGTCGAGTCAGGCGGCGATCTGCGTCGCCCAGTTCGTGAACCAACCCAATCACGATCAGAGACTGAAGGAGTTCGGCGAAGTCAGCACCTGGACAAGAGCCGAATACATCGAGAAGGGCGGCTGGGACAAGATGCCCGGTCAAGAAAAGGCCAGCCCCGCGGTAGCCCGAGCATGCGCCGACGGGCTCGCACTTCTCGTCAAGAAGTAATCGCGGAAGGCGAAGGCGGCTAGCCGAGACAAGTACCGTGGTCTGCAAGGATACTCAACCACGGGTGGTGAGAACTCTACGGGGTGGCTGAACGAAAAAGGGGGGCGGCATTATCCCCCTGATTTAAACGGCCTGTGCACCGGGCAGCGGCTAGCTACGGGAGCACCCAGGACGATGATCGGCGCCCGGAAGTTGTCTAGGTTGTTGCTCCTGGTTCCTCTTGGGTGTCCTGAGTACGTGGACTGGCGCTACTTTTAATCACGGGGTCCAGGGTTCGCGCCCCTGACGGCTTACCACGGGCTTGTCGCAAACGAAGCCCTTCTATTCCAGATACTGGAATCGCTAGCTGGCGTCGGGGCCGCTAGGCCGCACGACCATGGCGGTCGGGATCCTCCGCGCGGGGCACGAATCGAGTTGACGGTGCAACCGGGATTTGTCATATTGCTAATAGTTTTGGGCAGCTTCGGTCGCGTGCTTCGAGGTTTGAGCTACACGCCGTGCGAGATCCAGTTCGCGCGGCGTTTTGTTTGTCCGCCAATGTCGGCGGATGACACCGCCATCACGGCGGGGGCAACAAGGGGCAATACCCCGGAGGAAGGTTTCAGTCATGGCAACAGGAACAGTGAAGTGGTTCAACGACGCGAAGGGCTTCGGCTTCATCACGCAAGAGGGCGGCGAGGACGTGTTCGTGCACTACTCCGCCGTCCAGGCGCAAGGCTTCAAGAGCCTTGCTGAAGGTGATCGGGTCGAGTTCGAAGTCACCCGCGGCCCGAAGGGGCTGCAGGCTGCGAACGTCCGCAAGGTATAGCTCCTCCGCTCTCGCGCGCGGAGCGCCGGAGAACCGCGGCCGCGATCGCGCTCGCTGCGGCTAGGCCGGCGAACTCGTGCCCTTGATCGCCTTGAGGCTGTCCGCGCTCTCAAGGCTCGGGTTGGGGAGCGTGTCGGGGTGGTCCCACTTGACCCACACCTGCCGCGCCGCTCCCCGGCGCTGCGCCGCGACCCGCACCACGGTCCCGCGAGTCTTGAACAGGCGGTGACTCCGAATCACGTGGTCCCCAACGCGGAGCTCAACCAATCGAGCGCCTCCGGTCTACCGTAGCCCTTCGAATCTTCAGGGGATCCGGTTCCAGGAAGACGTTAAAAATACCACGTAACTAGAACACGGAGGCGGCTCTTTCTTACTGGTTTCGCTGGTTCAAATCGAGGATCAGCGCACTCGCCGAGATCGCTGAAGCTCCTGTGGCGTGACGTTCGAGCGGTGGGTGACAGCGCAGAACGCGGTAGCCGACCTCGTGAGAGCACGGCTTGGAGCGGAGCGTAATATAGGCCGCGGTGAAGTAGGGCGTGGTTTTCGCGTCGAGTTGTTGAGCGGGCCACGTGTGGCTGTCCAGGAAACTTGCGTTACTCCCCGGGACGTCTAATAGGATGCGAGGATCCTACAAAGCCCGAGGACGACACAATGAGCGACCCGGGGTGGCTGGAGGTGGAGAGGCAATGGCTGGAGGTGCAAAAAACGGTCGACGCCGTGATCGCGAATCTCGGTCGTTTCGCGGAGCGCGCGACACCCCCTGATCCCAGCTTCAAGCCGATTGACGGCGTGCCGCCACTTCCGGATTTGGCTGACGAAGTCGTAATCCTCGTGAGAATCCTCCTGAGAGCCCTTCTGGATGCAATGAGGGCGCGCCGCATCGCGGCGGGCTCCGAGCCCTCTTTCTAACGGGTCCGATGCGCCTCGGCCCGACCGATCCGGGTCCGATAGTCTGTTGACGCTCCCCGCCTGACGCCCTAGAGTCGCGGCGTCCCACCCGTTCGCTCGGTGGAGGTTCCATGCGCCGCTGTCAGCGGTCACCCAATAATCCCCACGGGTGGTCATTGAAAATTCCCCACCCTCCTCACGAAGGAGGGCATCGTCATGACGGAGACATTGTTGACGGGCGCGACGGCGGCCACCGCCGACACTGGCCCCGAGGGCACACCCCTCGGGGAGGGACGCATGGTTCGGGAGGACTGCTGGCGCGAGGTGCATCGGCTGTTCCACGCGGAGAGGCGGTCGAAGTCCGAGATCGCCCGGCAGTTGCAGCTCGATCGCAAGACGGTGCGCGGCATTCTCGGCGAGCTCGCGTGGCAGCCGTACGCGCGCGCCGAGCGCCCGGACACGCTGCTCGCCGAGCACGCGAGCTTCCTGCGCACCCGCGCCCCCGAGGTGCAGTACTCGGCGCGCATTCTCTTTCAGGAGCTGCGCCGGGCGCGCGGGTATCGCGGGAGCTATGAGACGGTGAAGCGCTTCGTGCGTCCGCTGCGTGCCGCGGAGCAGGCGGCGGAGCGGGCGACGGTGCGGTTCGAGACGCCGCCTGGGCAGCAGAGCCAGATCGACTGGGGCCAGGCGCAGATCCACTTCCGGCATCGCCCCGTGATCCTGCACGTGTTCATCCTGACGCTCGGCTACTCGCGCCGGAGCTTCCATGAGCCGTGCCTGGGGGAGACGCTCAGCCAGTTCCTCGACGCGCACGAACGCGCCTTCGACTACTTCGGCGGCCACACCCGCGAGCACCTCTACGATCGGCCCCGGACCGTCTGTCAGCCCGGCGGCGACGGCCGGGTCATCTGGAATGCGACCTTCAAGCAGTTCGCCGACTACTGGGGTTTCGAGCCGCATCTCTGCCGCGCCTATCGCGCCCAGACCAAGGGGAAAGTCGAATCCGGCGTGAAGTACCTCAAAGGGAATTTCCTGCCCGGGCGGACGTTCGTCGACGAGCAGGACCTGCGTGAGCAGCTCGACCAGTGGCAGCGGGAGATCGCGGACGCGCGCATCCACGGCACCACGCACGAGCGACCGACGGATCGCTTCGCGCGCGAGCAGAGCGCGCTCGTCGCGACGGCCGGTCAGCCTGGCTTCCGGCTCGAAGCGAGCCAGCCGCGGCGTGTCGCCGAAGATTACCTCGTGAGCTTCGAGACCAATCGCTACTCGGTGCCCTTCACCCTGATCGGTCAAACGGTGGAGGTCACGCGGCGGGCGGGGCAGCTCCACATCACCCACCGCGGGACGCTCGTCGCGGAGCATGAGGAGGTGCCCGGGAAATATCAGGTGCGGGTCCGGCCCGAGCATGGCCCGGGCGCTATCGCGCGGACGGCCCGCCGGGTGATGTCCTCGCTCCCGAGCGAGCGGCAGCGCGCGGCGGTGCCCGAGGTCGAGATCCGCGATCTGGCCATCTACGAGGCGCTCGGTGCGCCGGCGGTGACGGCGTGAGCGCCGCGCAGCTCGAGCGGCTGCAGGAGCAGATGCAGCGGCTGCGGCTCTTCAAGAGCCGGGAGCGCCTGGAGGCCCTCCTCCAGGACGCCACCGCGAAGGAGGCCTCCTACGCCGACTTCCTCGACACGCTCCTCGCTGAAGAAGTGGCCTCGAAGACGGCCAAGCACGTCACGATGCGGACGCACCTGGCGCGCTTCCCCTTCGTGAAGAGCCTGGAGACCTTCGACTTCAGCTACCAGCCCTCGCTCGACAAGAAGCAGATCCAGACCCTGAGCAGCTGTCACTTCATCGAGCACGGCGAGAATGTCGTCTTCCTCGGTCCACCCGGCGTCGGGAAGTCCCACCTGGCCGTCGGCCTCGGACTCAAGGCCATCGAGCACGGCTATCGCGTGCTCTTCGCGACGGCGGCCGGGCTGATCACCGCGCTCACGAAAGCGGCCACGGAGGGGCGCCTGGAGGAGCGGCTCAAGATCTACACCGTCCCGCGCTTGCTCATCATCGACGAGATCGGCTATCTCCCGATCGACCGCGCCGGCGCCAATCTTTTCTTCCAGCTCATCAGCCGCCGCTACGAGCGCGGGCCGATGATCCTGACCAGCAACCAGAGCTTCGGCAGTTGGGGCGACGTCTTCGGCGACCGCGTGATCGCCACGGCGATCCTCGACCGCGTGCTCCATCACGCGATCACCATCAATATCCGCGGCAATTCCTACCGGCTGAAGGACAAGCTCAAAGCCGGCCTCGTGAAGCCGGTCGAGGCCACCACCACCTAACCAGGGGTGGGGAATTTTCGATGACCGCTCCTGGGGAAAATTGGGTGACCGTTGACACGCCGCCGATCCTTCCTGGCAGGGCTCGTCGGTGATGGTTACTCCGGAAGTTCTTTACGCTGTTGCTCCTGGGTTGTCTTGAGTGTCCGAGTACGTGGCTCGGGACTACTCTCAATCAGCGGGTCCGGACTCATCGCGACGAGCGGGTAAGGTGGGAGTCGCTGCTGATGCAAGCGGTGTCGACCGATCATCAGGAAGGCAAAAACGCTCGAACGGTCGTTTCCACAGCACAAGGCGGGCGCCGCCACCGTCGACAGACAGGCTGAGTGGCGTTCGACCGTGGGCTCATCCGGTGACGGTGCCGAACCGTGTGGGTGAGCGTGCGCCGGTGTTCACTTACGAGTGCGAGAAATGTGGACACACGATGAAGAAGACGCTGAAGCGAGCCTTGACTCGCCGCCAGCACAAACAAAGATGATTTCGAGCTGGGGGGCGGACGCGATCCGGGAGCGGGAGAAGATCCGGCGCGCCGGCTGGTTCTCCTGATGGTGTCTCGGCGCCGCCCAGACCCGGAGCCCACCCTGTCGATCTTTCCTGGAGCAGCTCCACATCGGCGACCGCTTCACCGATGCGGACACGGAGAACCAGGCCCACGGTGGGAGGTCGTGTCACGGCCCGTGACATTCAAGACCCGTGACATTCAAGAAGGCCACGAGGTCCGCGCTCGGGTTCAAAGGCTGGATAACACAGAGAATGCGTGCTGAGCCCACGTTGGGGTGGTTTAGAGCCCCCGTACGCAAGGCAACGGGTGTACGCTTCTGTCGACTCGCCC